>JANLUQ010000189.1:0-5724 GCA_031363565.1 Armatimonadota bacterium
CAGCGCCACCCGCTCGTCTTTATCCCCGGCTTTGTCCCCGGACCCATGCAGCTTCGGCTCCGCCGCCCGGATCTGCCGTGCGGCGGCCCTGAACCGCGCCGGGACGCCGGGCATGGTTCCCAAGCCGGGGGAGAACGAGGAGCGGTCATGCTTGCGGTAGGCGCGCACCAGCGGGTCGGGCAGGGCCTGGAGGATCGAGTCGTGCAGCGCAAGCAGCGTCAACGGGACTCGGAAGAAGGAGGAACCTGCCCTGAAGAGTAGGACTACGCGGAGAGGCCGCCCCTCCGGGGCTTCGGAGCGCGGCAAGCAAAAGAGGGCGCGGCATGTGACCCACAGTATCCAACTCATGGAAGGTTATAAGAGAACCGTGGAATAATATAGAGACGAAATATCTAGTGACCGCATCCGGGTTCACTAGGAAGAAAATGGCAGCAGCAGGCAATGACAACAGTCCCCACGACAGCGGAAACAATCACCATAGCGGAAACAATCACCATAGCGGAAACGATCACGACACTGGAAGCGCGGCTTGATGCCGCCGCCACGGTCTCTGAGAAGGTCAAGGCGCTCAACGCTCTGGTCTGGGAGATGCGGACGGAGAACCCTCAGCGCGCCCTTTGCTTGAGCCAGGAGGCTGTCTCCCTGGCACGGGACGCGGAAGACATGCCCGGCCTTGCCCCCAGCCTGTGCCTGCTAGGCATTTGCGCGAGCCTCCTTTCCATGCACCAGGAGGCGCACCAAGCGTTGGCGGAGGGCCTCGCCCTGAGCCGACGGACCGGGGACCGATGCACCGAAGCGCGCTGCCTGCACTTCATCGGAGTGGTCCACTACTTCCTGGCGGAGAACGGCGATGCATCTGAGAACATCATGGCCTCTCTACGCATCCGTGAGGAGCAGGAGGACTGGGAGGGGATGGGGGCCGGCTTCAACATCCTGGGCAACATCCGGTTCGCCCTCTGTGACTATGGCCAAGCCTTGGAGTGGTACGCGCGCAGCCTGGAAGCGCGGGAGCGGGCCGGGGACCAGACCGGGATCGCCGCATCGCTGGGCAACATCGGCAATGTCTACAGCGAGCGGGGCGACCTCGCGGAAGCCTTGAGCTTTCATCAGCGCAGCCTGGACCAGTCCGTCCGCATCGGCAACACGGCCCTGGAGATCAGCAGCTTGTGCAATCTGGGCGGCGACTATGTTGATTTGGGCCGTTACGAGGAAGGGCTGGAGACCTGCCGCCGCTCAGTGGAGCTGGGGGAGACGCTGGAAGACTGGGAGAAGGTCGCCGTGGCGCTCACCAGCATGGGATTCGCCTACACGAAAACGGGCCGGCAGGCAGAAGCGCTGAAGTGCCATGGACGCGCCTTGGAGATCGCGCGCTCGGTGCAGAACTGGAAAGCAGCCGCCCATGCTCTGTGTTCCATCGGCAACATTCTCACAGAGCAGGGGGCGCTGACCGAAGCGCGCGGGCATCTGGCCGAGGCCGCCGCTCTTGCCGAGGCTATCGGTGCGCGCCGGACGGCGTTCCAGGCGGCCCAGGGATTGTCCGAGGTCTGCAAGCGCCTGGGCGATTATGCCGCCGCGCTGGGCCACCACGAGACGTTCTGCCGCCTGGAAAAAGAGGTCTTCAGCGAGGAGGCCGACGAGCGCGCCAAGTCCCTGGTCATTCAGATGGAGGTGGAGCACCACCGCCGGGAAGCGGCGGCACTGGCCGAGGCGAACGCCGCCCTCCAGAGTGCAAACGCCGCGCTGGGCGAGGCGAATGCTCGGCTCCAGTCCCTGGTGACGACCGATCCGCTGACCGGCCTGCCCAACCACCGCGCCCTGGTCGCCGCCCTGGACGCCGAGATGGCGCGCTGCCGGCGCGAGGGTGGGGCGTGCGCGCTGCTGTTCCTGGACATTGACTTCTTCAAGGGCTTCAACGACACCTATGGTCATCCGGTCGGCGATGCCGTGCTGCGCGAGTTCGCCCACATCGTCCGTGCCTGCCTGCGCGAAGTGGATACACTTGGGCGCTGGGGTGGCGAGGAGTTCCTGATCCTGCTGCCGGGCACGGACGCGCCGGGCGCACTGCGGACCGGGGAGCGTGTGCGTGCCGCCGTCGCCGCCCACCCGCTGGCAGCAAAGCCGGGCCTGCATATGACCTGCTCGGTCGGGGCGGCGGCCTGTCCGCCGCAGGAGGCCACGCGGGCTGCACTGGTGGAGGCGGCGGACCAGGCGCTGTATGCCGCCAAGCGGCTGGGCCGCAACCAGGTCCGCCTCTCGGGCGACCCCGCGACCCCGCCGGGTTTTTCCGTCGGCCCAACTCATGCCCGCCGGGGCGCGGTCACCCGCTTCCTCCGTCGCCCCCCACGCCGGGCATCGGGCGGTTAGGCTGCTTTCCCGCCCATGAAGGGGCAGCCTTGTTCGCTGCGGCTAGGGCAAACTTTCTATCATAAGTCTTCGGCAAAAAAGCCCGCCATTCACACGGCGGGCTTTTTTGCATCAGTCCCGCCGCGCGCTGCGGACGGGGGCGGGGACGGGAATGCCGGGCTTCAGGGCGTGCCAGAGGATGGCATTCAAGGCGTCTGGGTCGGCGCGGTCGGGGCCGGAGAGGTCCAGCTTGGCCGAGGCGGTCGCGCCCGCGCCCTTGGCGGGGTTCTTGGCTTCCAAATCCACCTTCGCCCCGAGGCTGGCATAGGCGGTCAGATCAGGCGTGGCCGTGAAGCACGAAAGCATCGGCGTGGCATTGCGGTCGAACTGGGTCATCGGGGGCAGGTTCAGGATCATTTCCATCGTGCGGAGCATCGAGGCGGTCGTATACTGCGTACTATCGGTCGCACCGCGCTTGATATAGGGGGAGATGACCAGGCCCTCGGTCCGGTGGGCGTCTATGTGGTCCGGGCCGTTCTGGGCGTCGTCCTCGATGACGAAGATCGCCGTTTCCTTCCAAAAGCGCGACTTGGAGATGCCCTCGACGATCCGGCCCAATGCCTGGTCGTTCTCGGCGACATTGGCGATGGGCGTGAAGGCGCCCGCTGCCAGCCCCTGCGTGTGGTCTTCGGGCAGCGACATCACCATGAACTGCGGCCATACCCCGGTCTTCTCGGCCGCGCTCAGGTCCCGCAGGAAGATGTTCGCCCGGCCCATGTCGCGTGGGCGCTCGAACCAGCCGATCTTGCCGTACTCCGCGCTGGCGTGGCCCGCCAGGCCCTTGTCTCCCGCGAAGACCGGCGGTGCGTTGGGCGTGGAAGTGAAGTCGGCGGCCTCGCCGTAGGCATAGAAGGAGAGGCCGTGCCGGGCGCAGTTGTCCCAGATCTCACCTGCCGGTGAGTCGGCGACGCGCGCATCACCGTCCGGCTCGCCCCGGCTGCTGTAGCTGCTGGGCCAGGCGCGCTCGACGAAGTCGGTGGCGTAGGCGGCGTCACACCACTTGTGGCCGTCTTCCGAAACCTCGCCGTTGCAGTAGAGGTTGTCCAGCAGGACATAGTGCGAAGCCAGCGCGTGGGCGTTGGGCGTCACGGCGTCGCCGAAGATCGTCAGGCTGGGGTCGCCGTTGCCGGTCTTGATGTCGCCGAAGACCTGGTCATAGGTCCGGTTCTCGCGGATGATGTAGACGATGTGCTTGATCTTGCCCAGTGTGGCCCGCATGTCCGGCCCGATCTGCGCCGTCTTCTGGCTCTGGCCGGGCGTGTTGGCGTAAACCTGCTGTGTGTAGGCCGCCAGGCCCTTCGCATCGGGCAGACGCACGGCGCAGACCGCGCCGGTGAGGGCGCCGCCGATGTAGTCGTACTTCTGGCCCGAAACCGGCTGTGTCCGCGTGTAGGGCGTCGTCGCCTTGTCATTGGCCCGGAAGCTCAGGCCCTTGCCCGTCCCGATATAAAGCGTCCGGCCGTCCGGGGCCAGCGCCAGGGCGCTCGGATACCAGCCGGTCGGGATAAACCCGAGGATACGGGAGGATTTGAGCTTGGAGGTGTCCACGACTGCCACATCATTGTTGTCGGCATTGGCGACATAGAGCCGCTTGCCGTCGGGCGAGACGGTCAGGGCGTCGGGCGTCGAGCCGGTGGGGTCCGTCGGCGACAGCGAGGTCTTGATTGTCTCCGTCACCGCCCCATTCGAGACGATGCTGACGCTGTTGGAACCGGCGTTGGCGACGAACAGCCGCCCGTCCTTGCCCCAGACCAGCTCATTCGGCTGGCTGCCGACCTTGACCTGAGTTCGTTTCGACAAATTCGAGGCATCCAGCAGGGTGACCGTGTCCTCGCCCATGCTGGAGACGGCCAAAGTCTTGCCGTCCGGCGACAGCGCGGCGGCATAAGGCCGGGAACCGACTTTAGCAGACGCGGCGACGATACGCGGCTTGCCTGCCAGCTTGTAGACCGTGTCGTTCTGGATGTTGACCGCGTACAAGGCCTCGTCCGGCCCCGAAACCAGGCCCGCCGTGAACCGGTCGGGTGTCGCCTCATCGCCGGTCGCGCCCTTGACGCCGACATCGCTCAGGCCGGGGATGTCAATCGGCTTGCCCAATGTCAGCGCGCCGCCCGCAAACTTCAGGTGCAGGATGGGGTGGTGGAAGGATTCGGTCAGGGCGTCATCCGCGCCCAACTTGGCGGCGTTCGTCAGGAACTCCTTGGAGGGTGGCCCGCCGCCCGAGACGTAGAGGTCGTCGCCCTCCGGGTCAAAGCACATCCCCGCCCAGACCTTGCCTAGATTGACGCTCTGCGTGACTTTGTTCGTCGCCGGGTCAATGATGCTGACGCCGTGGTCGTGGTAGCCGCCGGTCAGCGCGAGCAGAGACTTCCCATCTGGGCTGAACATCATTTTGAGCGGCAGGTCGCCCGGCAGCGCGATAGGCGTCCCTGCCGGGGTGATATGCCAGCCGTTGGGCAGCCGCGTCCCCGTGCCGTTCCCATCGGGCTGGTCCGGCAGCACGACGTTCTTCTCGGCGATGCCCTTGTGGGCGCTGTGCGTCAGGCTGAACCCGGCCAGGCCCGCCGTGAGGGCAAGCGTGAGCGCGGCGGCGAGGGGACGGCCAGCGAAGCGGATGGGGAAGGCTTTCATGCAGCTATTATAGCCGAAAAAGGTTAAGGAAGTGTTAAGCGGCTTTCTGGTCGGCTCCCGGCCCCCCGCCCCCAATAATGGGGGAGCCGAAGTGGAAAGGTCTGTAGGGGTCGCCGACCTTTGAGGTCAGCTCAGCGCGGATGGCGTCCGCACTGACGTTCTTGTTGCCGAGGATGGTGATATGCTCGATTTTGCTGGTGAGGGGGATCACCGTCTCACTGGAAGCAGGCGGCGGTGAGGCAGAAGCGGGCGGCACGGCGGGCGCGGCGGGTCGTGCATTTCTCATGGGAGCAGGTTCCCACTTGCCTGCCGGGAATCCTGCCGCGCATCTGCGATACGAAAAACGAGAAGACAGCCTTGCAGAGCTGTCTTCTCAATCCTGTCGAAAGGAGGTAGCCCTATGCGACGAGACCGCTGGCGCAAGGCCCTAAAACTCAGGGCAATTGCTGCAATTCATCAGCTGCTCAGGACGCAGCTGGGGCGAGGGGGCGCTGCTTGAACAGCGCCCCCACGTTTCGTGTCTATTATGGCGCAAAACGCAGGAAAAGCAAAGGATCAATCCTCAAACTCGTCCGCAGGCATCTTGCCCGCGTCGCGCAGGGCGCGCAGCAGAGACGTGTGCGTATCCTCAAGCTGGCGGATCAAGCGGCGGAGGCGGCGCAGGGTCTCGTCGGGCAGGTGAGCGTACAT
>JANLUQ010000715.1:0-9387 GCA_031363565.1 Armatimonadota bacterium
TTGGTTTGAAGTTTCTCGTCATAGAGATAATCCCTGGATTGGAATCCAGGTCTTTGACAATGCGGATGTCCGCCTACGCGGACAGAGGAACAAGAGCAAGAAAGCTCAAGACAGCGCGGCAAGCGACGTCCCTACGTCGCGTGCGTACCGTCTGGTGTCCACGCAGGTGGACAACCGCACTTCTAAAGACCTGGATTTCAATCCAGGGGCCTGTTCTGGTAGATAACTTCGGATACGTTGATGTAGCATCAGAGCCTACCGTCTTCAAGCCAAACAAGGTAGTTGGTCCAAGCGTCAGCCATCCCTGCATAATACCTTGCGAGTCCTGTGGTGCCGCCTTCTGGGCTGACTGCCTCAATTTCCTTGCTGACAAAAGCATCGCGGATGGTCTCGGCATCAGAGAAGGCAAGGCTGACGCGAATGTAGTCCGTCCAGCCCTCGTTGGTGTGCCGTTGCGGCTTCTCAATAGGTGGCTGGCGTAAGACTCGCTCTATCAGCGGCACTAGCTCTGGCGCTTCGACCCGCAGAACGCGCACCGCTTCCTCCAACGCCGAACGCCCGAAAACATCGGGTAGTTGACAAGAGGCTCTATACTCGCCAGATAGCATGGTCTTCCTGACATGGCTGTGGAAGCCTGACCTTCCCCGTGAGCCGGAGCGTCAAGCCCCCTCGACCGGCACAAAGCTCGTCGTCAATGTCTGCGTTTGCCCCGTCTCCCCCGCGCGGTACGCGGCCTCGATGATCTCGACGACGTGGCGGGCGTGTTCCGCCGTCGCCGGGGTCGGGATGCCCTCGCGGGCGAGGTCCACGAGCTGCATGATGTCCTCGAAGACGTGCGCCTCGTCCATTTCGGCGTGCTTGCCGACCACATGTGGGCCGAAGAAGTGCATCCCGGCATCGGCGACTTCGATCTTCTGGCCGTTGTGGTCAAGGCCCGTAATGCTGCCCTTGGTGCCGTAGAAGGAGGGCTGGCCGAAGGCGGTCAGCGTCCCGGCGAACGTGCCGTAGACGAAGGCGAAGGCCGCGCCGCCGAAGTCCAGTACCATCAAGGTGTTGTCATCGGCGTCGGAGGGATACATCGTGCCCTGGAACTCGCGTTCTTTAATACCGACGCCTGACATGGCCGTGACGCGCTTCGCCGGGCCGAGGATGCCGGTCAGGGTGTGCAGGCCGTAGACGGTCATGTCGTACAGCGGCCCACCGCCCGGCTTGCGCCAGTACCAGGCCGGGTTGATGTTGCTCAGAACGTCCGTGCCGCTCCGCACGCCTTCATGCTCATGGTAGTCGCCGAAGGCCGCGCCGGTCGCCGCCCAGGCAAGCTGCCCCAGGACGCCGTCTGCGATCATCTTACGGATGCGCTTGTTGGCCGGGCGGATCATCTGGCCCGGCGAGGCGACCAGCTTGACATTGGCCGCTGCCGCCGCATCAATGAGCTGCGTGGCTTCATCGGCAGTCGTCGTCATGGTCTTGTTGAAGTGGATGTGCTTGCCGGCCTTGATCGCCGCCATGCCCTGCGCGAAGTGCAGCCCGATCGGGGTGCCCAGCGTGACGGCGTGGACGGCCGGGTCGGCCAGCAGGTCTTCGTAGCTCTCATAGGCGTGCGCGACGCCGTATTTCTCCCCGGCGGCTTGCGCGCGGCCCGGCACAGGGTCACAGACAGCGGCCAGCGTGACGCGGTCCTGCACATCCGGCAGGCAGAGGTGCTGCAAGGCGGCCCGGATGCCGATGCTTCCCGCGCCGACGACGCCCATTCCTAGAGGACCAGTCATGGTGTTGGTTTCCTTAAACTTGGTGAAGGTGTATTCGCAAGCATTGTCTAAAAGACATTCGGCGCGTGATGCCGAATATCCTGCGCGAGAAGAGGCACCAGCCACAAATGGCCGGCCTACTCTGGAATGAAAGTCGCTCCGCGACTGAGGAACGGAGATAAGGCCGTTATCGTTCACCGATCCCCAACCCCGGAGGGGTTTTCACTCAACAGTAGGCCGGCCATTCATGGCCGGTAATGCCCGAGCACACCCCATGAACGACCTGAACTTGGATACCCTGCCCGCCCTGCCCCAGCGCCCCCTACTGGTGGAATTGGCGCATGACCTATGGGCTGACCCTGCCGTCGCCGCGCTCTGGCTCGGCGGCAGCCTGGCGCGGGGCGTTGGAGATGCCCACAGCGATGTGGACCTGCGGATCGCGCTGACCCCACCCGCTGCTGTGCCCGACACGCTGCCCGCCTCGGCACACCGGCTGACGGCGCGGATGACTTACTGCTTCACTTACCGTATCGCCGCCGATGCTGTGCTGCACCACATGCTGCTTGACGACGGCCAGATCTACGACCTCTGGGTCCAGACGACGGCGCGCGAACCCAGCCGCGAGGCCCGACTGGTGCTGGGCTGCCGCGACGAGGCGCTGGCGTCGAAACTTAACGGCGGCGAAGACCCCAGCGTCCAGTTCAAGCTCGCAGACCCGGAGGAGATAAGACAAGTGATCGGGGGCTTCTGGATGAACCTGCGAAAGCACCGGAAGGTCCTGGCGCGCGGCCTGACCTTGATCGCCTGGGAGGGCGAACACCGGCTGCGTCAGGACCTCCTGCGGCTGTGGTATGTGGAGACGACGGGATTTGACTGCGGCCCGCTGTCCTCGATGACGATCCACTCGCTGACGCCGATGGTGCGAGCATTGGAAGCGGTCCACAAGGGCGCGGCACTGAAGGCGCTGGGCCGGTCGAGCGAAACGGCGGCAGAGTTTGGGGAGACTGTAGAAAGCGTGTGCGTGGAAGGGGCACGGGTTGGGAGATTGCTGGCCGAGCGCCTCGGCTCCGACTACCCGGCGGCGGCCGAAGGGGCGGCGATGAGTGGCGGGCGCGTCGCATAGGCTGGGATGTAGGGGCGCGATGAATCGCGCCCTCTCCCAAACCGCCGTTCCCTGCGCGGAGGGTGGGGGAACCCCGCCCCTGCGCGGGGGCAGCGCCGCTAAGCGGGGGCGGTCGCCTGGGCAGCGCGCTTCATCAGGCGGGACTTGCGGCGGGCAGCGGCGTTCTTGTGGATGATGCCGCGCTTCCACGCTTTGTCAATGACGCTAATGGTCTTGGAGACGCTGGTGGCGACTTCCTGGGGCTGGGCGGTTCCCAACGTGATCAGGGCGCGGGTCTTCTTGACATAGGTCTTGATCTGCGACTTGGTGGCTTGGTTGCGAAGCTGGCGCTGGCGGGAGCGCTTGACGTCCTTGATGACGGACTTGATGTTGGGCATGGTGCGAAAAGACTCCTCGGTGGTCGTCGAACGGCTGTGTCGAAAAGACGGTCTTGCGAAAAACGAATGCTCACCAGTATACCTGACCAAACGAAAAAAAAGCAAGTCGGACTGCGCGAGGTGCAAACGAGGCAAAGAGAAAGTTTTTTTGTGCTGGTATCACTTACAGGAAGACTTGGCACGGTTTATGCATAGGTAGGTCTATAGAACTCTACCAGCAGCAGTGCAGTAAGGAGTCAGCAACGGTAAGGAGATACACACGATGATCAACGGAAAAGTCAAATGGTTCAATGATGCCAAGGGCTACGGGTTCATTGAATTGGAGCAGGGCAAAGACGTCTTTGTCCACTACTCTGTGATCCGGGCCGACGGCTATAAATCCCTGCGCGAAGGCCAGGAAGTCGTCTTCGACCTGGGATGCGGCCCCAGAGGCGATCATGCTACCTCTGTCGTGGCGAAAGAAGCCGCCCAAGCGTGAGTGCCCCGGTAACGCACTCTTCGTCATTCTGCGGGAGAAGGCCGGACCTCCCCGGCTCTTCTCCCGCATGAAAAGAGGCTCTTCCATCAGGAAGAGCCTCTTTTTCCACTTTATTACCCCAGGAGGCTGCTGTAATGGAGGGGAGTCATCGGTGGGAAGTTCCTCTGATTTCGCAGCGCCGCGATACGCTGCTGGGTATGGTTGATCCGGTCCGTGGTGAGCGGGTGGTTGGACAGGAAATCACCCCCGATGCCGCCGCCGTTGCCGCTGACCCTTTCCAAAGTCTGAAAGAGCTGGATCATGCCCTGCGGGTTGTAGCCCGCCGCCACCATATTCTCCAAGCCGCCCCGATCCGCCTGGTCCTCCTCGCCGCGTGAGAACTTCAGGCCGATGGCATTGTCTGCCAGGCCGGCGATCGTCTGCACCGCCTGGCCTGCGTGGAAGAGGCCCAGCAGCAGCCCGATGCCCGCTGAGCGCTCCTGCTGCTTGACATTGGCCTTGGCCCAATGCTGCAAACGGACATGCGTCATTTCGTGCCCTGTCACACCCGCCAGCGCGTCGTCCGTCGAGAGCAGTTGATACAGGCCCGTGAACATGAACATGTTGCCGCCCGGCAGCGCGAAGGCATTCACCTCTTTGCTGTCGAGCACATGAAACCGGAAGTCCCAGGTCTTCCGGTCCGAAGCCGACAGCGCGCGGACCAGCCGCTGTCCGATCTGATTGAAATGGCGAGCACGCGCATCATGGACTTCAGGGTACTTCTGAAGCACCTGCTGGGCGGCCTGATCGCCCACTCTCTTCTGGTCGCTGGCGCTGGCCGTGGCGAACAACCCGTCAGCCTCCGCCGCCTGTGGGATCAGCAGCGGCGCGACGGCAAGGCCCGCTCCGGCCAAGGCGGCGCGGCGCAGAAAAAGGCGACGCGATTCGTTATACTCGGTATACGGTAACTGATTTTGCTCGGACATTGTTTGGTCAAGCTCCCTCTGCATAAGGCGTTTTATTATCTGGTTGACGTTACACCCAGGACGAAGGTTCCCCAGGAAGCGCGCTGCCTTCAAACTTGGCATCCATGCCGAGGAGGAAAAGCGAAACGATTTCGTGAACTAGGCTACATCATGTCGGAAATTCGCGATGAAGAACTCGCTTTGCTCCATGAGGCGGCGGACCTGCTGGGCCGGACGATGGATCCAGACGTCATCTATGACACGCTGCGGACCATGACCGCGCGTGTTATGGACTGCGCCAGTTTGCTCGTCTCGATCCACACGCCCGAGGACGACCTGCTACGCTGCGTCTATGCCTGGGTGGACGGTCAGGCCGTGGACATCTCCCAATTCCCGCCGATCCCGCTCGCGAAGGAAGGGGTGGGGGTACAGAGCCGGGTTATCCGCTCGGGCGAGCCGCTGATCATTCCGGACTCCGTCGCCGCCGAGAAGACCCAATCCGCCCGCTACTATGCCCAAAGCGACGGTACCGTGACCATCGAGCCGCGCCCGGATAGGCCGCGCGTCCAGTCGCTGATCGTTGTTCCCATCGCCCTGGAAGGCCGCATCCTGGGGGTCGCGCAGGTGATGAGCTACCGCCTGAATGCCTACACCGAGGCGCACCTGCGGCTTTTGGGCACCTTGCTGATCCAGGTGGCGGCAGCCACGCGCAACGCTTACCTGTACCAGAAGGTCGCGGCGGAGCTGGTCGAGCGGGGGCGTGTGGAGGCGGAGAACGCGCGTCTGCTTCTGGAGGCGCGCGACAATTCCGTGCGCCAGCGGGCCTTCCTGCGCGATGTGCTGGCGAGCGTCACCGATGGCCGCCTGCATCTGTGTGATGCGCCGGGCGACCTGCCGCCCGTCTTGACCCCGTTCGCCGCGCCACTTCCCCTGTCCATGTCCGGTGGCCTGCGCGAATTGCGCCAGCAGACGGCCGAGGCGGCGCAGGCGGCTGGCCTGTCCGAAATGCGCCGCTACGACCTTACGCTTGCGGTGGGTGAGGCGGCAATGAACGCGGTCGTCCATGCCGGCGCGGGGATCGGGCAGGTTTCATGGGACCCGGCGCTCGGCGTGGTCCAGGTGCGGATCAGTGACCACGGGGAGGGCATCGCCGTCGAGAACCTGCCGCGTGCCACTTTGGAACGCGGCTACAGCACCAAAGCAACATTGGGGCATGGCATGAAAATGATGCTCCAGACCACGGACGCGCTCTGGCTGCTGACCGGGACGACCGGGACAACCGTGGTTCTGGTGCAGTTGCCCCATCCCCCTGGCGAGGAGGAGGTCGGCGGCTGGCTGTGAGCTGCTATGCGAGTTCCTCGCGTTTGCATCCCCCAATTTGTATCCCCCGTTTGCATCCCAGGACTGCTGGGTATTTTTAAGCCAGAGGAGTCAAGACCATGGCAAATGAAGATGTGATCAAGGGCGAGTTGAAGCAGGCCGAGGGCAAGGCTCAGGACGCAGTGGGCGATGTCACCGGCAACACGGCTGACGATGTGGCCGGCAAGGTCAAGCAGGCCGAGGGCAAGGTCCAGGAGCTTTTCGGCAAAGCCAAAGAGGCGATCCACGACGCGACCAAGTAACGTGATAGCTCCAAGGAAAGACAAACATAAAGTGGTCAAGCATTCGTGCTTGGCCACTTTTCTGCTATAATGCCTCGGATGATCCGTGCGTCGCGTCGGAGTAACGGGCATTCTCGAGACGAAAAGGAGCAGTAGAGCATGGGCATCGCAAAAGAATTTCGGGACTTCATTCTGCGCGGCAACGTCGTGGACCTCGCCGTTGGCGTCATCATCGGTGCGGCGTTCGCCGGCATCGTCGCCGCCCTAGTCGCTGACATCATCACGCCGTTAATCGGTATGTTCGGGAAGGTGGACCTCAGCAATCTGAACACGACCATCAACGGGTCGAAGTTCGCCTTCGGCCACTTCCTCAACACCGTGATCAGCTTCCTGATCATCGCCGTCGTTGTGTTCTTCCTGATCGTCAAACCCGTCAACCACTTGATGTCTCTCCGCAAGACCGAGACACCAGTTGCCCCGACCACGCGCGAGTGCCCGCATTGCCTCAGCAGCATCCCCGCTCTGGCATCCCGCTGCGCCTTCTGCACCGCCGAGGTGGCGCCCCTCCTAGGCCTTGTCGCCTAGGCCCTCCAAGTTTCGCCGCCTGCTGCCAGTGGGTACCCAGTGGGCAACATTTTCGGGAGATAAAAACGTATGGTAGAGCGCATCGCGCGCGGCTGGTGGGTCCTGGCAATTCGGGGCGGGCTGGCTGTCTCGTTCGGCATCCTGGCGATCCTCATGCCGGGGGCCGCCCTGACGCTTTTGGTGACTTTGTTCGGCGCCTATGCCCTCGTGGACGGCATATTTGCCCTGCTGACAGCGGCCCGATTCACACACACCGACGAGCGCTGGGGGCTGCTGATCATCGAAGGCGTCGTCGGCATTGTTGCCGGTATCGTCTCGTTCGTACATCCCTCTGCGACCGCCCTCGCGCTGGTCTATCTGGTCGCGGCCTGGGCCATCCTGACCGGCCTTCTGGAGATCGCCGCCGCCGTTCGTCTCCGCAGGATGATCGCGGGCGAGTTAGCCCTGGGCGCACTGGGCGTCGTCTCGCTCCTGTTAGGGGTCGGGATATTGGCCGCGCCGCGCGCCGGTCTGGCCGTCATCGTCTGGATGATCGGTGCTTACGCTCTCCTCTTCGGCTTCGGACTGCTCTCGCTGGCCTGGCGTCTGCGGCGCCTCAATACCGACCATGAGCGAAACCGTGCGCCCGTCTGGCCCCCGCCATAGGGGCGTGATTCATCGCACCCTTCCCCCCTGCGCTGCCTCTAATTCTGAATCCGACCTCGAACGGCCCGGCACTCCTCGTGCCGGGCCTGCTTTTGCCGGGTTTCCCCTTGGCGCATGGGGTATACTAAGCCTTAGTTTTTCAAACGGGTGGCCCGAGGACGGGCGGAGGACAGCAATCGTGGCAGACTGGAAGCGGACGGCGGCATGTGGCGACATTTCCGAGGCACAGGTGGGGCAGACCGTGACCCTGAATGGGTGGGTGAACCGGAACCGGGACCAGGGCGGCATCGTCTTCCTGGACCTGCGCGACCGGTCCGGCGTCGTCCAGGTCGCCGTGGACGGCGGTGACGCTCCCGCTGCCCTCGCCGTGGCCGAGCGGGTCCGCTCCGAATACTGCCTGAGCATTACGGGTATGGTCCGGCGGCGGCCCGAAGGGACAGAGAACCCCAACCTCGCGACCGGCATATATGAAGTCGCGGCCACGAGCATCGAAATCCTGAACGCCGCCAAGACGCCGCCGTTTCCCATCGCCGAGGACAAGGACGTGGACGAGATGCTGCGGCTTAAATACCGCTATCTCGATCTGCGCCGTCCGGTCATGTACGAGAAGATTCGCCTGCGCCACGAGGTGATCAGGCTCATCCGCGAGTTCATGTACGGGCGCGGGTTTCTGGAGATCGAGACGCCGATCTTGACCAAGTCCTCGCCTGAGGGCGCGCGCGACTATCTGGTGCCTTATCGCCTTCAGCCTGGCCTCTTTTATGCTTTGCCCCAAGCCCCACAGCAGTTCAAGCAGCTCCTGATGGTCGCGGGTATGGAGCGCTATTTCCAGATCGCCAAGTGCTTCCGCGACGAGTCCCAGCGGGCGGACCGCCAGCCGGAGTTCACCCAGCTCGACCTGGAAATGTCGTTCGTGGAGCAGGATGATGTACTGGAAGTGGTCGAGTCACTTTACAGCACGATCATTCCAAAGATCTCGCCCAAGGCAATGGTGACGCCGTTCACCCGGCTGACCTATGACGAGGCCATGGCCCGCTTTGGGTCGGACAAGCCGGATCTGCGCTACGGTCTGGAACTCAAAGACGCCGCGCCCGTGCTTGGCGACACGCAGTTCTCGGTCTTCCAGGGCGCTTTGAGCGGCGGCGGGCAGGTCAAGCTGATCCGCTACCCGCAGGGCGCGTCACTGTCGCGCAAGGAGATTGATGACCTGACCGCATTGGCCAAGGCTTTCGGCGCGAAGGGCCTGGCTTACCTTCTGGTGACCGATGAGGGCGTCAAGTCGCCCATCGCCAAGTTCCTCTCGAAAGAAGAGATCGCGGGCCTGGTGTCTCTGGCTGAGGCCCAGCCCGGCGACCTGATCGCCTTCGTCGCCGACAAGCCGGACGTCGTCGCCAAGGTGCTCGACCGCCTGCGCCGCGAGATCGCCGCCCGCCAAAGCCTGGCCGACCCGAACACCTTGCACTTCTGCTGGGTGACGGACTTCCCTGTCTTCGAGCGGGACGAGGACGAGCAGGGCTGGACCTTCGCCCACAACCCGTTCTCGATGCCGCGCCCCGAGCACCTGCCGTTTTTGGAGAGCGACCCGGCCCGCTGCCGGGCCTTCTGCTACGACCTTGTGTGCAACGGCTCCGAGGCCGCGTCCGGCTCGATTCGGATTCACAAGCGCGACATCCAGGAGCGCATCTTCAAGATGCTGGGCAAATCCGATGAGCAAATCCAAGCTCAGTTCGGCCATATGCTCGACGCCTTCGACTTCGGCGCCCCCCCGCACGGCGGCATGGCGCCCGGCATTGACCGCCTGATCATGTATCTGACCGACGACGAGAACGTCCGCGAGGTCATCGCCTTCCCCAAGTCCGGCGGCGGCTTCGACCCCATGATGGACG
>JANLUQ010000268.1:0-4621 GCA_031363565.1 Armatimonadota bacterium
CGATCAAGGCATCGCGCAGGTCGACCGTGTCATGCTTCAGGAGGACCTTGCCTCTAAGGACCTTTACATCTCCAACGTCCGGCCGGACCCGGAGCAGCCGCGCCGCTTCTACCCCGAGGACGAGCACGAGCTGGCGGAGCTAGCGGAAAGCATCAGCCGCAACGGCCTCTTGCAACCGATCTCGGTCCGTCCTGACCCGGAGAATGCCGACCGGTATGTAATCATTGTCGGCGAGCGCCGGTGGCGCGCCTCACAGGTTGCCGGCAAGACCCGCATTCGGGCTGTCATTCACCAGATGGATGAGTACGCCATCCGCGCGGCCCAGTACGCGGAAAACAACAAGCGCTCCGACGTCTCCGATGTCGCCCGTGCCCGCAGCCTCCAAGCGATGTACGAGGAAGAGCGTGGGCGCGGCGGCGGCTGGGCGGAAGTCGCTAAGGCAAGCGGCATCACCCGTATGCATGTTAACCGCCTCACGTCCCTGCTGCGCCTCCCCGACACGGTCGTCGAAATGATCGACCGCCGCCTACTCGCCTCGGCACATGGATACGAGATCGTGCGCGTAGTAAACCACATGGCTGATGAAGAAATTTTGCGTCTGGCAGAATCCTGCCGCAAGCCTAAGCGGGGCGAGGCCTTTGCCCGCTCCGTTGAAAGCTTACGCGAGCAGATCAATGAACACCTCGATCGTATACAGGCTCGGCACGTCAGAGCCACGGTAGCGGCGACGGCTCCCATACCTGATGAGATTGGCGAAGATCCGGTCGCCACGCCGGCAGTGTTTGGCCGAGCGGAGCAAGCCATGGGAAACGATCCTGTTCGTGACGGCGAGAACCGTGAACACCAACCCCGTACAGTGCAGGCGGCCGGGACATCCCAAGAATCTCCCGGCGTCCGGCCCGAGATTTCTGAAGGCACCGAGCCGGCACTAGCCCGAACCGTCTCCCTGTTCGAGGCTGCCATCGCCGCGTCATCAGGTCCAGTGGCCTCTCTGCCGGCCGGGTCACTCCAGACCAAGGCAGGGGCGGATATGGCAGAGACGGAAGGACTGCGCCCTCATGTGCAACAGATTGTGCAGGAAATTATGTCGGGCCTGCTTCGTCCAAAGGAAACGGTTGCACTTCGCCAGGCGCTTGTACGCTCAGACACAAGGCAGTGATGCGCAGCGTTTTCTATTATTATACCGAACATACGTTCGTAAAACCACATGTGGTCTTGTAACATAATGTTACAATAGGGGTCGCCCAGGCAGCGCATTCGAATGTCACTGTTTTTGAAACGCATGGATCAGTCGTAACATGATGTTACAACTGATCCACCTCAAGGCCTCAGGGAGATGGAAGACTACTCGTGGGCATTAGAAGAAGCAATATGAGGAGGATAAAGCGCTTATGAGAAGCGGAGCAGCGAAACCCAAAGAGGAGATGCCGCAAAAAAAATCACATACGTCAGCCAAGAACGCACACGAGAGGGCAATCATCCAGACAACGTATCCGACCGCTGAGGACGCCGTCCGCAAGCCGGAGCGGTTCGCCGCGACGGGCCATTATTTCGTAGATCGTTGGCTCCCGGAACTCGGCCCGACTGCCGCCGCTATCGTCCTCTACTTGAGGCGTTGCGGCTACTACAACCCACGCACCGGGGAGCTACGCAACGAGATCTCCCGCTCACAGCAGGAAATTGGGGAAGGCGTCGGCGTCAGCGAGCGGACCGTCCGGCGCGAGTTCGCGGACAATACCCACTTGCCGTTCTTCATCCAGGTCCTACCCTCTTTCGAGCAGAACGAGAGAGGGCGCCTTCACAAAGTGCGGAGCATCTACCGTGTGTTGATGACCGACCCTGTCCACCCTGCTGATGCCGATCTAGTGGCACAGGAGAACGCACGCCTAGCCGCTGAGCAGACGGAGACGCAGGAAACTCGCGTCCGCGTCAAGCGGATCAGGGCGGATGACAGCCCTCGCACGGGCGAGTACCATAGCGGACAAAATGGCCTATACGGTTTAGAGTACCGTAGCGGACAAAATGGCCGCGCAATAGACTCTGATTCGAATCAGAATACTTTTCAAGAGAATACTTTAGCGTTGAACGTTGAAGACGGGTCAACCTACGTTGCTGGTCCGGACTTAGTCTCTAAAGCCAAACCTGTTCCGCCAAGGCTTCGTAGCAAGCGGACACAGGCCCTAGACAAATTGGTGGAAGGGCTTGTGGCAGAGCTGCACGACTTCGGCAGCGAACGCCGCCATCACCAACTGCTGGACATCTGCCAGCAGAAGAACCTTGATGACCTTTCCCGCCAGGCACTCGCGGCCACCCGCCGACGCTTGGCCTCCGAAGGCACGAAGGGGCCACTGGAAAAGCCAGGGGCCTACTACCAGAAGATACTGCTGGCTTTACTGGAAGACCACCAAGTCTTCGTTCCGAAATTGGGAGATGATGATTTGGATGAGGTGCGACGGCTCGCTCGGACCAGCTTGGGCTTGGAGGGGAGCTGAGCATCGGGCTTTTCACAGTGGGAGAAAAACATGGAAAGCTCTGAAGCACTCGCACGGGTCGCGCGCCTGTTCAAGATCCTCACCCTCGTGCGCTCCCAGACGCGCGGACGCCCCCTCGGGCGGCGGGAGCTTGCCGAAGCATGCGCGTGCGACAAGCGGACCATCCAGCGCGACCTCCAACTGCTCCAGGAGGCAGGCATCTCCCTCGAATATGACCCCCGCTGCCGCTCCTACGTCCTGCCGGAGAAGGGCTGGGTCTTCCCGATCGCCCCCCTCACCGCGGAAGACGCGCTCGCCCTCGCCCTGGCGCGCGCCGTACTGAGTTCCCCCGGCTTCCCCCAGCCCGACGCCCTGCTGGCCGCACTGGATAAGGTCACCGGATCACTGTCCCCCGCCCTGGCCGAGTTGATGCAGGGTGCCGCCCAGGTTCTGCCGCCCGCGCGCCTCCCGCGAGACTACTCACGCGCCCCGATCCGCGAGCTGGTGGCTGCCGCCAGTGCCCGGCAGGCCGTGGAAGTGGACTACCAGAGCCGCAGTCGCAGCGAGCGCTCCTGGCGGCGGGTGGACCCGTATGCCGTGGAGGCGCGGGCCGGCCGGTTCTGGGAGCTGCACGGCTGGTGCCACCGCAACGGGGCGATCCGCACCTTTGCCCTGGACCAGGTCTTCGGGATACGCTCCGTGGAGGAGACTTTCACGGTGCGGGAGGCGGAATGGAATGCCTTCGCCGCCTTCCAGGGGGTCGTCGGCGGGGTGCGGGGCGGGTCGGCCGTGGCCGTAGACGTCGTGTTCCTGCCGCCCGTGGCGCCCTACGCGCGTGACCATTCCTGGCCGGAGGGCCTGTCTTTGGAGATGCGCGAAGACGGGGCGGCGACGCTGACCGGCGTGGCCCAAGGCGCAGACGGCCTGGTCGCCGAACTGCTGCGCTGGCGGCGCTTCTGCCGGGTGGACGGCGGCCCGGAGCTGCGGGCACGGATGGCCGAAGAGGTCCAGGCGATGGCCGCGCTCTACGAGGAGCCACAGCAAAGGCAAACAGAAAAAGATTGAAAAATAACTGGCAGGCGTTTGACTCAGTGACACACAGTTGTCACTCCACCAAGGATACAATGTCCGTATGAACGAAGAAATAGTGCTTCGGCTCTGGGCCAAGTCCTACCCGGACGATTCGGACCGTTTCCATCCGCTGTGGTGTCATCTGCTCGACGTCGGTGCCGTCTGCGAGGCGTTGTTGCCGCGATTTGGCGGCATCCCAGGCCTTCCCGATGGCTGGCTTCCCTATCTCGCGGCCCTGCACGACATTGGCAAAGCGGACGCCCGGTTCCAAGGCAAGGCGCCTGGACTTGTCGCGCCTGAAATCCCCATAGAGTCGGAGGGCGGAAGCCGCGGCTTCCGCCATGAGGCGCGGTCCGCAGACTGGATCACGCCCTACCTGAAGGGGCAGTGGGAATGGGGGCAAAACGCAGCCCGCATTGTCTCTCTTGCCACCCGCGGTCATCATGGAGACTTTCGAGCTGGCAATCAGATCGGCGCGAACTATAATGAGGCCGAGTACCCCGACTGGATCAACTTCTACACACCGATGCGCGATCAGTTGGCTGCCCTGGTTGCCGAAAGGCTGGGGGTCCAGCCCGCCGCGCCCACGCGGTTCGATGATGCGAGCGCCGCTGGCATTAAGCTCTCCGGGCTGATCGTCTTGGCTGACTGGATCGCATCCAATCCCGAAACCTATCGCTACCCGAACCTACATCCGGCAGGGGGGATAGAACCCAGTGCGTACCTCACAGCGGCGCGTGAAGAAGCCCGCAGGGCCGTCCACCGGCTGGAGCTTGACGCAGGGCGGTCTGCTCCCCCAACAGGCCGATACGGATTTACGGACGTCTGGCCGGACCTGAAAGAGTTTCCACTGCGCCCGAGCCAGCAAGCCCTCCAGGAAGTTGTCCAGGGTGTCGGTGTTCTCCCTGGGCTGGCTATCATTGAGGCCCCGATGGGCGAAGGCAAAACCGAGGCCGCGATCTACCTTGCGGCCTGCTGGGGGAAGCCAGGCGCCTACATCGCTCTGCCGACGCAGGCGACCGGGAACCAAATGCATCGGCGGTACGCGCGCTTCTTGAGCGCGCGCGATCCTAGCGGCC
>JANLUQ010000270.1:0-3297 GCA_031363565.1 Armatimonadota bacterium
CCTTGCCATCGCCGACGGCGGTCATGGCGCTATCTTTTTCCAGGCTGCCGTCTTTGATATGCAGCAGGGGCAGGCGCGCGCCGTGCTTGGCGACTACGGAAGCCGGGGAGACGCCGGCATAGGCAGCCCAGTAGATGTCCAACTCGCTGAAGATGTCCGGGGCGCTTTCCAGCACGAAGTCGTAGACCAGTTTGCCGTCCCGCGTCTCGAACTCCCACCAGTGGTTGTGCATGCCGAAGGTCATTCCTTCCCCCTTGGCAAGCTCCGCCGCCGTCTGGAACCGCGCGGCGTTGCGCTTGCAGTCGTCCAGCGTCTGGAAGTCGTTCGGTCCCAGCCCAGCGACCAGCCGCGTGTTACCCAAAGTCTTTTCGGTGTCGGCGATCTGTCGGATTGTCTCGGCGGTCGGCAGCCCAACGTGGCTGCTGCTGACTTGCAGCCCCAGATCGCCTACGATGCCGGCGACCTCCTGGGGAGAATGCCCATGCAGTCCGGCGAACTCGACTCCTTTGTAGCCGATCTCGGCTACCCGGCGCAGCACGGCGGCGAAGTCTCCCTGCACCTCATCGCGCAGGGTGTAAAGCTGAATGGAAAGTGGCGTAGCCATGTGGGATTGTCCTCTTCTCAGTGATGCTTACGGCTTGTTCGGCCAGGGCATCGGGGATTCCTGCGTTTATGCCGCTTTTTCATCGGGGAATAATCGGGGAACAATGGGGAAGGTAAGAAGCAGAGAGACAGGGACGAGGAGGAAACACCAATGGCAACGGGTGAGACATTCAATGAGCAGGCGCGGCTGAACGGGCCGGCGATCTTAGAACTCCTGAGCGAGATGGAGAAGCGCGACCAGGAGAACAAAGGCAAGGTGCAGGGGGGCAGCATCGCCGGGTCGGGGATGGGCGATCCGCGCGGCTTCAGCGTGGTGACTGCTGCGGGCAATACAGTGGGGAAGGTCACGGATCTGTATGTGGACCCGCACACTCGCCAGCCGCACTTCGCCGTGCTGTCGCTTGGAGATCATGCGCTCGGCATCGGCAACCGGCATGTCCTGGTCGGCTATGATGACTTGACGGTGACTGAGGGCAGACACGTCCAGGTCGCGCGTGCGCTGGGCTAGACCTCTCCCCGGCGCACGCGCCGGGGAAAGGACCTATAAGTCGTAGTAGAACTCGATGGGGGCATCCACGTCTGGGTGCAGGCTGGTATGGACGGGGCAGCCATAGGCGACGCGCTCCAAGGTCGAGCGCATTTCCGGGGCGATCGAAGCAGGCAGATGCACCATCAGGGGCAGGTGCCCAATGCGGCGCGGGGCGGACGTCATCTCCTTGCCGACATGTGCGGTCATCCCGGTCAGGTCCAGTTCATGCCGCTCGGCGAACATCGCGACCGTGGTCAGGACGCACGCGGCGAGGGCCGCCGCGACCAGGTCAGTCGGGCTGAAAGCGGACGCCTCCCCGCCGATGTCCTTGGGGGCATCCGTCTGGAGCGTAGCCCCCTCCTGATGGCGCAGTGAGCACTTCTTGATGCCGTCATAACGGGCTTCGATCTCGACCATTCTGTTCCTCTCCCGTCTACTGGGACGCCTCGACGATAAACGCGGCTTCCGCCGCCGCCTTGCCGGGCCGCTCGATCTTTAGAACAATGCTGTACCGGGACGCCACTCCCAGCCGAATGGGGATGGTGTAAAACCCGTTGCCCTGCGAACGCCCAGTCGTGTTCGCCCCCGACATGCGAGGGGAAAGCATTTCTGGCGTGGCGGTGATGTTGGCGTTCCCGACCGGCGCCCCCGTCGCCGCGTCGGCCAGCGTCACGCTGAGGGTATTATCCCCCGTATGGGCGGACGTGCTGGAGGTGAGGGTGACAACCGTGGCGCCGGCCGTCTGGCGCGGTGGGGCTGGAGGCGCAACCGTGCGCGAACAGCCTGTAAGCAGAGCAGCCAGCGCGAGAAGAGTAGCATGGCGGATCATGGCTACCCCGAGTACCCGCGCAGCAGGCCAATGACTTTGCCGATGATGGCGGCGTTGTCGGCTTTCCGCAGGGGGATGGGTGCGAAGTTGGGGTTCTGCGCCTGAAGCTCGATCCGATTGCCATGCCGCGCGAACTTCTTAACCGTCGCCTCCTCGCCCAAGCGCACGGCCACGATGTCGCCGTTCTCCGCTGTTGCCTGGGGCTGGATCACGACCAGATCGCCGGGGAGAATGTGCGCGCCCGTCATGCTCTCCCCCTGGATTCGCAGTAGGAAGCAGTCGGAAGCGCTCGTTCGAAGGAGCTGGTTGGGGACGGCGACGAAATCCTCGATGTTCTGGTTTGCCAGCAGGGGCGTCCCCGCCGCGATGGTGCCGATAAGCGGCAGGCGGCGCAGCCCGGCGATCTCGTCGAGGGTGCGCGGCTCCAGGTGTGCGAGGATCTGGATGCCGCGTGCATGGCGCGGGCCGTCTTTGGAGGACTGACGCTCGATGTAGCCCTTCTTTTGCAGGGCGTCCAGATGGATCGTGACGCCGCGCAGGGAGCCGATCGTCAAGCCAAGCTGCATCTCGCGGATCGTCGGCGGATAGCCTTTCTCCTCGATATGGGAGATGATGAAGTTGAAGACTTCCTGCTGCCGATCCGTCAGTCCTTTCGCCATCATGGTCTCCCCGCGCGTTTCTTCGTCGTCTTCTCTTCCATCAGCGTCGCGAGTGCCATGTAAGGGTTCTGCGGGTTACGCGCCATCTCTTCACGCACCTCGCGGATTCGGATGACCAGGGCGCGCGTGCGCCGCGCGGCAAGCACCAGCAGGGCAGCGATGATCGGCAGGCCAAGCAGCAGCGTCCATTTCGGGTCGAGCATGTGTTTGTATCCTGTGAAAACTGTATCAGGCCGTAGTATACCCGAAAACATCGGGAAAGCCCTCGGCCGCCAAACCCACTTTAGCGCTGCGCTTGGCCCTCGCCCAGCCGCCGTCCGAATAGCTCCAGCGCCAGGGAGTAACAGGTCCGAGCTACGGCAGGGTCATAGCGCAAGCCCTCATCGCGGAGGAACGCATGGGCCGCGTTGAATTCGTGCCATTGCAGCAGAAGGCCGGCGTCGCTCATTGCCTCGTAGATGAGCCGACGGCCTTCGCGCGGAACATGCGGGTCCTGCCGGCCCCAGACCATCAGCATCTCGCCCGTGACCTCGCCCATCCGGTCGAGTGTATCATCGCTTTTGCCTCGCCCCAGGCTGCGCGTGTGGATGTCCGTGGCATAGAAACAGGCGGCGGCGGAGACGTCCGAGTTCAGAGCTGCCCGGAAGGCCAGATGCCCGCCGATGCAGATGCCCATG
>JANLUQ010000279.1:0-13041 GCA_031363565.1 Armatimonadota bacterium
AAAGTTCTAATTTTATTAGAACTTTATCTTTAAAACCATCACGAGAACATGATAATTGTATAGTTGTAAAAGGAACATCATTTATAATGCAAGTGCACAAAGTTGAGCTGCCGTCCCGCTCAATCCAGAAGGGATGCTTGCCGGTCGTGGTCAGCGCAGGACGCATCCGTGCCTTGACTGTACAGAGCGTGCCGCTATAGCGCCGCCCAAGCTGCTCGGTGACGCGGCGGTAGTTGCCGTCGTGCGTCCACACCTCGTCGCCGACCTGCACATCCTCAATGGCCTTGATGCCCTCGGCCACATTGACGGGCGTGCCCGCCGGGAAGCAGTCGCGACCCCAGTCGCGGTAGGACTCGGCGATGACTTTCAGCTTGACATTGTTCATGAAGACGGCCCCGCCCTCGCCCATCGTGATATGGTGGGCGGGGTAGAAGGAGGCCGTGGCGATGTCGCCGAAGGTCCCGAGCTTCTGGCCGTTATAAGTTCCGCCGATGGCATCGCAGCAGTCTTCGACCAGGTACAAGTCGTGCTTTTTGACGAACTCGGAGATGGCCGTCATGTTGCCGGGGTTGCCCAAGGTATGCGCGAACATCAGGGCGCGGGTCTTGGGAGACAAAGCCTCTTCGAGCTGGGTGATGTCCAAATTGTAGTCAGGGATGGTCACATCCAGGAAGACGGGGATCAGGCCGTTCTGGATGATCGGGTTGACTGTCGTGGGGAAGCCCGCCGCGACGGTGATCACCTCGTCGCCCGGTTTGAGCCGCTTGTCGCCCAGGGCGGGCGAGGTCAATGTGGTCAAGGCGACCAGGTCGGCGGACGACCCGGAGTTGACCAGGAGCGCCTTGCGGACGCCGCAGAAGCGGGCGAACTCGCGCTCGAACTGGGCGGCGAACCGGCCCGTGGTCAGCCAGAAGTCCAGGGTCGAGTCCATCAGGCTCTGCATGTCGGCGGCATCGAAGACCCGGCCCGAGACGGGCACGGCGCTGACGCCTGGTACGAACTCGTGGGCGGCGAACGCCTCATCGTGGTACTGCACCACTAGGTCTGCGATCTGCGCCCGCAGCGCATCGGCTTTTTCCGTCATTAGGAGTCTTTCTAAGAGATGATTCGGCCCGGCGTCGGGACTGTCATGGGGTCAAGAACTCAGTATACCACCGGATCGTCTTTTCTAGGCCACCTTCCAGCGTGAAAAGCGGCTCCCAGTCCAGCATCCGGCGGGCTTTAGCCGCGCTTAGATACTGGTGCTTGATCTCGTTGCTGGCCTCGTTGCGGACCTCGGGCGTCAAGTCCGACCCCATCAGGGCCAGGATCTTGTGGGTCAGTTCCAGCACGGTCACTTGAAGCTCATTGGAGAAGTTGAAAGCCTCGCCGCGCAGGCTCGGGTCCTTGGCCATGCTCTCGGCCAGCAGCATGTAGGCCGCCGCGCCGTCCTCGACATAGAAGTAGTCGCGGATGAAGGACCCGTCGGAGCGGATGACCGGAGCCTGACCGCGCAGGATGGAGCGGACGGTGCCGGGCACGATCCGGTTCCAGTTCAGGTCGCCGCCGCCATAGAAGTTGCCGCAGCGGGTGATGGTCACGGGCAGGTCGTAGCTGTTGGCATAAGCGGTGGAGATCAGGTCGGCGCAGGACTTGGAGACATCGTAGGGGTGCCGGCCTTGCAGGGGCGTCGTCTCGTCATACGGCAGGATCTCCTGGTCGCCGTAAGCTTTATCCGAGGAGGCGATGACGATTTGCTTGACCCTGGGGGACCGGCGGCAGGCTTCCAGCAGGCGCCATGTCCCGGCGATATTGGCCTCGAAGGTCGAGACCGGGTTGCGGTTGGCGATGCCGACGATGGTCTGGGCGGCGAGATGGATGACCGTATCTATCTCGTGCTCGCCCAAAGCGCGCTCCAAAAGCTCCTGGTCGGCGATGTCGCCCCGGACGACCTTCACTTTGTCCAGATGGCCCGAGCGGATCATCTCGCAGTCGGGTACCCAGTCCCGGACGAGGCAGATGACATCCGCGCCTGCCGCCACCAGCGATTTCACCAGCCACCCGCCGACAAGGCCCGTCGCGCCGGTTACGAAGGTCGGGCGGTCCCGCCAAAACTCTTTATCTCTTTGTATCATCAGACCTTCCAGGGCGCGTGGCCCGACTGCCACAGGTTCTCCAAAATCTTCTTCTCGCGCAAGGTGTCCATGCACTGCCAAAAGCCTTCATGACGGTAGGCGGCAAGCTGATTGTCGGCGGCCAAGCGCTCCAGTCCGTCCACTTCCAGGCTGCTCGAATCGCCTTCCAGATAGTCGAAGACCTGGGGTTCCAGCACCATGAAGCCGCCGTTGATCCAGCCCTCGCCGATCTGCGGCTTCTCGCTGAACTCGCGCACCAGGTCGCCCTCGAAGACCAGCCCGCCGAAGCGGGAGGGGGGACGTACGGCGGTGATGGTGGCGAGCTTGCCGTGGGTGCGGTGGAACTCCAACACCTTCCCTAAGTCAACATCGCAGACGCCGTCGCCGTAAGTGACCATGAAGGCCTCGTCTTTAAGCCAGCGCTCCAGCCGCTTGACCCGGCCCCCGGTCTGCGTGCTCTGGCCAGTATCCATCAGATGAACATTCCAGTCCTCGGTGTCTTTTTCCAGGTCTTCGACCAGGCCGCTCGCGAGGTTCACGCGCAGGCTGCCGCCGAGGCTGTAATGGTCGAGGAAGAAACGCTTGATGACCTCGCCCTTGTACCCAAGGGCCAGGAAAAAGTCCTTGAACCCATAATGGGCATAGGAGCGCATGATGTGCCAGACGATGGGGTGCTCGCCGACCTCCACCATCGGCTTGGGCCTGACTTCCGTTTCTTCGGCCAGGCGCGTTCCGAGGCCGCCGGCAAGCACGACTACTTTCATTGTGTCTTCATCCTAAAAAGTGCTTTCATGGCTGCCGCTTCCCGGCGGGAGAAAGGGGGGCGGGGTCTCCCTGCCCTTCTTTTCCGGTCGTCACCCGCGCACTGCTGCCATTGGTGGGCGCTGACAGGGGCGTTCCGCCCGTCTTGTCCCCGGTACGGATCGTGCGCGCCCCGCGCAGATAGTCCAGCACGACGGCGCCGAGGAAGGCCAGCAGGACCGGCAGGAGGCAGAGCAGGGCCAGGCGCGCTGTGCCCGGCTCCCCGGTGCCGGGCGCAAGCGCGCTGTCAATGATCGTCATCCGGCTCTGGGCCGAGGCGTTGTTCAGCTTGATGCTCTGCGCCGTCGTCAAGGTCGCGCGCAGGATGTCCGACTGGAACCCGACCTCGGCCTTCAAGCGGTCCAGCTCGAAGGAGAGGTTCCGGCTGATCCCAAGGCGGCGCTCGGCCTGCGCGATCTTATCAGACAGCGTGGCCTGGCGGGCAAAGAGCGAATTGATCTGCTGGTTGCTGTTGATGTCCAGGGTCGTCAGGCGCTCCTGGACGCCCTGGGTCTGGAGGTCGAGCTGCCGCTGGTCGGACTTGAGCCGCTCCCGTGCCGTGATCACGGCGGCGTTCTCCGGGCCATACAGGTTCGAGTCCGTGTTGTAAACGATCTGATCGCTCGCGACGCGGGTGCGGATGTCGGACAACTGCGGGTCGCTCGTCGGCAGGCGGGACAGGTTGCGGAGCTGTTCGTTGGTTCCACTCTCGCGCGCCAGGCGGGCGGCCTGGGCGGCGTGCAGGTCGGTCTGCACCCGGTCGTACTGGTCGGTGAGTGTCGCCAGCCCGGAGGCGGCGGCGGCAGCGTCGCTGTCCTCGCCTGCCAAAGTGCCGGAGCGGGGGGAAGTGCCCGCACTGCGCGGGTTTTGGCGCGCCGCGGCGCGGCTAAAGTTCCGCAGCCGGCCCAGGGCCTGGTTGTAGTCGGCCTTCGCCCGGCGTACCTGCGTGTCGGCCCCGTGCAGGAGGGCGGAGCCTTCGTCGTCGTCGCTGGTGATGAAGTAGTTTTTCAAGGCCGCCGCATAGGCATTGGCCGCCTGGGCGGCGGCGTCCTCGATCTGTTTGGGCTGCGGCGAGTGACCAAGCCCGAGCCGGGGGGGGCCGGGCAGGGTGACGCTGATATAAAGCAGGCCGTCCAGGTTGTCTTCCGGCTTGATGCCTTGCGCCAGCCGGGCGACGGCGGCCCCCTCGGTCGGCAGTGCCTGGAGGCCGTAGACCTGCTGGAGATGGACGCGGTTTTCCACCTGGGCGGCGATCTTGCGGCTCTTCAAGACGCCGAGATAGTGCTTGTTGCCGCCGCCTGCGCCCGCGCCGAGCAGCCCGGCCAGGCCGCCGGGGCTGGTCGGCTGCTGCATGGCGACCGAGACGGAGGCGGTGTAGGAGCGGGGGACCAGGGCCAGCGCCGCAAGCAGCAGCGCCCCAAAGAGCAGCGGCCCCTTCCAGAGCCAGCCGCCTGCCTGCCGCCGGAGGGCGCGCGTCAGCAGCGACCCGTCAATGATGATTTCGTCTTGTTCCAAGTTGTTTCAAGGGCCGGACTGTCTTCCGGCGGTGAGGGCAGGGGAGAGCCGGGTCTTACGCCCGGTGATGCTGAGTGGTTCTTGTGCTGCGGCGACTGCTAATGATGATACTGATACTTTTGCGGGTGTCGTGAGTATAGCGCAAAAGCGGTTTTTTGTCAAATCCGGGAACACGCCCCGCCGGGCGATTGCATACAGGTTTCTGAGGGAGGGTAGGGGCAGGCCCCCGCGCCTGCCCTTCTTGCCTGTCCTTATTAGCCTACCAAAATGCTTCCCTGCCCGTCGAGGAGCAGTTCGAACGAAAGCGTGGCGGAACCGTCTCCAAGGTCTTGCGGGTCAGCCGCAGCGCGGCGTCACGGCCCGGCGGGCCAGATGGCTCCGTCCGCGCTGTAAGTGATCTCCATCACCTTGACACACCGCAGGTGGCTCAGGCCACCTGACAAGGACGCATCGTGGTAGAACAGGTACCACTTCCCCCGAAACTCCACGATCGAATGGTGGGTCGTCCACCCAATCACGGGCTCCAATATCCGCCCCCGGTAAGTAAACGGCCCGAGAGGGCTGTCGCTCGTCGCATAGACCAGGAAGTGTGTGTCACCGGTGGAGTAGGAAAAGTAGTAAAGGCCGTTCCGCTTATGGACCCAGGCGGCCTCGAAGAAACGGCGCTCGTGGTCGTCCGCCCGCAGCATCTGCCCTTCGGAATCCAGAATCGAAATCGGTAGGATCTCCCCTTCGAAGGACCGCATATCCCCAGCGAGATGGGCGACCCGCGGCCGCAGCGCCGAGGTGGCCCCAGTCGGTTCGGTCCCACCCGGATCAAAGCTTCCCGTTTCCCAGCACTGCAACTGCCCGCCCCAAAGGCCGCCGAAATACAGGTAGGCCTGCCCGTCGTCATCGATAAAGCAGCACGGGTCGATGCTGTAGCTTCCGGCGATCGGCTCGGGGTCCGCCGTGAAGGGGCCTTCAGGGACCGGGCTGACCGCGACCCCGATCCGGAAGATCCCCTCCCTGTCCCGCGCCGGGAAATACAGGTAATACGTGTCGTTCCTCACGGCGGCGTCAGGTGCCCACAGCTGCCGGGCCGCCCACGGGATATCCTCAAGCGCCAGGGCGACGCCGTGGTCGGTGACTGTGCCACCGGGGGATGGGAGCGAAAAGACATGGTAATCGGCCATATCGTACTGGTCGCCGTTGTCGTTGGTGGTGATCGTCGTCTCCCGGTCGTGTGATGGGTAGAGGTAGATCCGCCCGTGGAAGACGTGAGCGGATGGGTCCGCCGTGTAGAGGTGGGTGATCAAGGGTTGGTCAGACATGGCAAAATTGGCTCCGGTCGGCTGTGACGTCTTCCGTGACGGGATTAGGGGTGCCTTATATTCCCGGCGAATTACTTGTGGGCGTCGCCCTTGGAACCCAGCAAGGAAAGCATTTCTTCCCCGTACCGCGTTCCAAGCATGCGATAGCCGGCCGGGGTGAAATGCAAATGGTCGGGGCGGCAGGGACAGCCGGCCGAAGAAATCACATAGGAATTGGGAATGGTCTTCGGCAGACCATCAATGATGCTATTCATGCTGGCACACGCGCCGCCCTGGTCGGCCCCAACGAGCTCGCCGGCAAGCAGAGGCACTTCCTTGGGCTGGAGATTCAAGTCTTTGATCAGGCTATCGTAAACGCCCTTCACCTTATTCGGCCACTCCCTGTCGTTCGTGTTGGACTCGCCTTGGTGCAAGAGGATGCCCTTGATCACGCCGTCCTTTTGCGCCAGCTTCGCCATATCAACCAGGCGCTGATAGGGATCGCCGCCGTAGGCCGCAATAATGCCCTTCATCCAAGACGGAGCCGTTTCGGCATAAGAGGCGTAGTGGTCTTTGTCAAACATCTCGATTTTGCAGCCGGCAACCGAGACGTTGATCACACCAACCCTGACGCGGGCCGGAAGATGGGCCACCAGTGTCCGGCCAAAGTAGTCGGTCGGGCCAAGGCCCGTCCCAGGCCGTGCCAGCGGGGCAACAGCCGGATACCAGTACCCCCGTTCCCGGTGCTGATCCGGGAAATCCACGGCCGCTAGGACCCGAAAGCGGTCAGCTACCGGTCCCTTATCCTGCTCCTCGACGCCTGGATAGCCCTCCATGTTCGATTGCCCAAAGGACAAAAACACATAGAAGTTTTTATCGGGACCGCTGTTCGCCTGTGCAAACGCATTCACGCTCAGAAAGAGCCATGCGGCCATCACCAGGAACACTGTTTTCATGCCCATCACCTCTCTACACCGCTGAGCCACCGTCGGCAAAAGACACCACTACTTCGAGTTCGGCGCGCTGCCCTTAGCGGTTTGGATCACCGCGTCAAAGGCGGGTTTCGGCTGATCGTTGCCGTCAAACAGCAGTGGCTTACCGTCGGCGCGCCAGGAGATCCCGTCGTTGACACCCCACAAGGTGACGACTTTTACCTGCTTGTGCTTGAGGAACGCTTTGAAGAGATTGGCGTACTGCTTGGCGAGGCGCTGATTGGCATCATCTACCAGGCCGCCCTGAGTGGTCGCGGCATTATTGGCGACGTCCGCCCCGGTATTGCGCTGGCCGGCCTCGGCACTGTTCACGTCGAGTTCCGTGATATGAATGGGCAACCCCAGCGTTTCTAGATCCGTCAGCGTTTGGTCTTCTTCTTCAAAGCTGGGCGAGGAAACACTGACGTGGGTCTGCGTGCCAATCGCCATCACCGGGACTTTCTGAACCAGTAGTTCCTTGATCAAGGTGATGAGTCTCTGCCGTTTGGCCGGGTTTTCCAGGCCGTAGTCGTTGTAGCGGAGGATCGCCTGGGGATCGGCTTCGTGGGCATATTCGAAAGCTTTGGCGATGAAGTCCGGCCCGATGATTTGCAGCCAGAGCGAGTTCCGCAGGCTGTTAGGCCCGCCGTCGGCGATGGCCTCGTTCACCACGTCCCAGACCTTGACCCTGCCTTTGTACCGCCCGACGACCGTGTGAATATGCTCGCGCATCCTCTGGAGCAGCTCCTCGCGCGTCGCCCGCGGTCCACTAAAGCCGAGCCCGCGTCCAAACCCGCGTCCGAACCCGCGTCTGGGGCCGCCCGGATTGCTGCCGGTGCCGTTGGCTGGAGGGACCGGAGCCGGCGGGATTGGAGCCGGAACATTGGCCGCCGCACCAGGCGCCAGAGCCGTTCTGGAGAATACCCAGTTGGGGGTTTGTCCATGCCAGACGAGTGTGTGCCCCACGATGAACATGTGATTTTTCAGGCCGAAATCCACATAGGCGTCAGCGGGACCGAAGTTGTAGCCGTCTGTGCCCTCCCGTGGATGGATCGACTCCCATTTCAGGTCGTTCTCCGGGGAGATCTGGTTGAACTGCTGCTTTGTCAGGGCGATGTCTTTATTGACCTGCTCCACAGTCCGGCTGCCATATCCCGGCGCTTCGCCGGTGACGATGGAGCGGTTGATAGCCACGCCGACATAAAAGTGACCTTTGTAGGCGTCCTTGAGGGTGGGTAGCCGGCTGGACTGCGCCTTGGCGCCAGTGGCCGAGATGAGTACCATGAGTAAACCGACGAGCAAGCCGAGGATTGAGCGACAAGTCTTGGAAGTCATCTTTGAAGACCTTTCTATATCGAGATGGCGCAGTCTGCGCGCACCGGAACGTCAATCATCTTGCCGCGAACTCGCAGATGCTAAGGCCCGACATCGAGGAGTTTGCAAAGTGTCATGAACTCGTCGGTGCGCCCGCCCAGTGCCGCGCCGAGCACCCGGCGGGGCAGCCGGGAGACGCACACCCACATCCACAGCGGCGGCGACTGGCGCAGGCACAACTCGTCGAACTCGATCACATCGCCCGCGGGCGCGGCCACCGGCGGTTGTAGGGCGTCCCCGATCAGGCGGGCCGCCCCCTTTTACGCACGGCACGGACGGTCTGACGCCCGACCTTGAAGGCGCGCAGGATCAGTGCCACCCGCTCGGGCGTCATGGCGCGGCTCTTGGGGGTGCGGGTGAAGGTGCCGCCGCAGCGAGGACAGGAAAGGGCAATCATACCCCGATCTTCGGAACAACGCTCCTAAATCCATTGCCCATCCTTATAGAATATATATGCAATTGCCCTGACCCACCCCGCTGTCGGCAGGGTGGGTTCAACAGAGCGCTCCGCATCCCCTCAATGTGTCAGAAGCCGCAGCACGATGGCCGAGCTGACCAGGCCCTGGAAGAGATTGCTGAAGCTGTTCCCGCCGCGGCTGATCTTCTCGGCCAGCACCTTGGTCGGCACCAGGATCAGGTCGCCCGGCTGGATCGCGCCCGCATCGGAGGCCGGGATCAGCCCGCCGCCGGCGTGAATGATCTCGATCCGGTCTTTGGCGGCATCCGGGGTGAAGCCGCCGACGTACTTGATATAGTGGTCCACGGACTGGCCCGGCTTGAACAGGACGCCCCGCCCGTTGATGACCGCCCCGACCACCTGGACCGTCGTCGGCATCTCCGGCACGACGATGGTATCGCCGTCTTTGAGCAGGAAGTCCTCGCCGCTGCCGGGATGCTTCAAAGCATCGGCCAGGCGGACGGCGACGCTCCCGTTGGGCTGGAGCTGGCTCGGCGTCAGCAGCCGCCCCGGCGAGACCGGGTTGATCGTCCGCAGGTTGTCCACCAGCCCGGAAACGTTCGGGTTCGCCGCGCCTCCGCCCGGCGACAGGCCGGGGATGGGAATCGCGCTGCCGGAGGAGCCGCTGGCCGCGCTGCCCGCAAGCTGGATCAACTCCAGGCTGGCCTTGGCCCGTTCGCGCTGGTACTGGCCTTGGTTGAGCATGTCGTTCATCTTGTTGATAGTCTGAGCGAGGTTCATCTGCCCGGTCGTGATCAATGTGTCGGATGTCCGTGTGAACTCGGCCCCTTGCGGGAACGCCTCGGGCAGCAGGCCGCCCGCTTTGTGGATGGCTTCGCTCAGGCGCGTGGCGCTGTCGATGGGGAACGGGCCGGGGTGGGCGACCGCTCCGGTCACGGTCACGATCGGGGGATGGTCCTTGATCGTGCCATTGCCCTGGACCGTCACCACGTCGCCGTCCAGGAGCACAGTGTCGCCGCTCGGTGCAAGTGTCCCCGCACCGTTGTAAGCGACGATGACCGGTGCCGTCACGAGCGAGGGCGTCGCAGTGTTCGGCTGCCGGGCATGAGAGAGGGTGACGACCGTGCCGCCGCCGGGCTTGTAAGCGCCGGACAGCTTGACCAGGTCGCTGATCTTCATTCCCTCGCCGCGCGCATACAGGCCCGGCGCCACCACATCGCCCAGGACCTTAACGGTGTGGTCCGGCGTGAAGTGCGCCTCGCCGATGCGGTAGATCGCCAGGACATCGTTGTCGAGGATCGCCTTGTCCTCTTCCGCGTTCCCGCCGAGGGCTTCGTGCAGGTTGACATAGTCGTAGGCATAGGTGCCGTCGCCGCGCTGATGCAGCAGGACGGCCCGGCTCAAATAGGCGTCGGGGAGCGGCCCGCCGGTCTCCAGCAGCAGGTCGCTGACTTTCATGTTGTCCGACTGGGTGTAGATGCCGGGCCGCTGCACGTCCCCGCGCACCTCCACGGTGCGTCGGCCCAGGTAGGACACATCCTGGAGCGAGAAAAGCCGCAATATGTCGAAGCGCTTCAGGGGCAGGTCCTGGGCTGGGTCGTGGTCGAGCACCCCGGTGATGCTGACTGTCTGCACGGATGTCGTGAGGTCGGCGTTCAGATGCGTCAGCTCCGCCCGGCCCAGGTAGGCGTTCAAGAGGGGGCCGCGCGCCCGCGCCAGCAGGTCTCCGACGCGCATTCTCGGCGTCAAAGCGTAGTCGCCGGGCTGGTCCACCGCGCCCGAGATCGTGACCCGATTGGTCAGGATGGCCCGCACCGAGGACACCTCCACGGTGTCGCCGTCGTAGAGCGGCGTTTGGGCGACCTGGGCGCGGTCGCGCAGGTTGACGTCCACGATGATACGCCCGGTGCCGTTGTTCACCGTGTCAATGTGGACGTTCTGGTCCACGCCTGAAGGCTTGACGCCGCCCGCATAGCCCAAAACGTCCCGAAGGGTCTCGGCGGAGGTCAGCTCGTAGATCGCCTGCTGACGCACCTCGCCGCGCACGCTGACGCGGGACACGGGGGAGGGGATGTAAATGGTGTCGCCGGACCGGAGGTTGATGTCGCCCCGGTTGGCGCGTGGGCTGCTCCCCCCGGCGGCGATCAGCGAATAGACATCCAGGGTGCCCACGCGCCGACCGCCGCGCAGGACGCGGATGTCGCGCAGGGAGCCGTTCGCGGTCGGTCCACCGGTCGCTTGGAGGAGGCTGAAAGCGGTTGTGCTGGCCGGGATCGGGTAGGTGCCCGGCGAGAAGGCCGCGCCGCTGACCGTCACCTGGATGGTCCTGAGCTGCCGCAGGCTGATGGAAACGCTCACATTCCGATACAGCCGGGCCAGCTGCGCGCGCAGGGTCGCCTCCGCCGCAGTCTGCGTCCTCCCGGCCACGAGGAGGCGCCCGACGCCCTCGACGGCGATGCCGCCCTGCGAGTCCACCGTTGTGTTGAACTCGCGCGGGGCCAGTGTCAGGGCCTCATAGCGGACGGTCAAGGCATCGCCCGGCTGGATCTGATAATTGATCGGCAGAGAGGTGAAAACGCCGCGATACAGCGAGGCGACCGGGTCGGCAAGCTGGCCCCCGACGGCATCCGTCGCGCCGTTTGTGCCGCTGCCCGCACCGCCTTGCAGCAGGGCATCATCGCCGGGGAATTGGATGTCGCTGCCGGGAGCCGCCGTGTCACCGGGGAATACGCCGCCGCTGCCGGGGTAAACATCCATCGTCCGGCGGCGCCGCCGCGTTTGATTGTTCCCACTGCCATAAGCGCCCATGCCGTTCAAGCTGCCATCCCCGCTGGTATCGGTCTGGCTGGTGTCGGTCTGGCTGGCGTCGGTCTGGTTAGTATCGGTCTGGTTAGTATTGGTCTGGTTAGTATCGGTCTGACCATTGTCGGTCATCCCGCCGGCGCTGCTGGTGTCCAGCGCATTGGGATCATTGCTGCCATTGCTAAGATTGGTGCTGGTGTCGCCGTTGGTACTGGTGTCGCCGGTATTATCCCCCGCTAAACCGGCTGCGCCCGCCGCCGCCCGCCCCGCTGTGCCCAGGCTGCCTCGATTCGCGTTATTGAGGCTGCCGTTTGGGTCCAGACCATTCGCGCCCAAGCCGGCCGCATTTATCCCGTTCGCGTCCAGGCTGTTTGCACCCCGCCCCAAGCCGCCGCTGCTTGAGGCGTTCGTGCCGCCGCTGCCGGACTGCGTCTGCACCTGCGTCGAGCGGCGGCGCGCGGCCGTGTCGGTCTGGCTCTGTGTGCGGACTGGGCGCGGCAGCAGGGCGCGGCGGCGCGCGATGATGATCTGGCGCGCGGGCTGGAAGACCTCGTACCCGAAGAGTGGAAGTGGCCTGCTGCCCGGCCGAACGCGTGGCTGGAAGGGGTCCGTCTGAAGGGTGTAGATGCCCGGCTCGCGCATGGGGATCAAGGGGGGGGCGATGCGGCCGTCGCCTGGTCCACGGTTGGTCCCCGGCCCGTTCCCGCGCGTTGGGATCGTGAGCAGCAACGGGTTCGGCGGCGTCATGCGCCGCTGCCGGTTTGTCCGGCCGCTGCGCGTCCCGACCGCGCCCGCCGAGCCGGAGTTGTCCACGCCGACGGAAGGGCCGGTGGCCGCCCCGCCCGTGCCATTGCTGTCGCTGTAGCTCGGGTCACCGTTATTGACGCTTCCGTTATTGACGCCGCCGTCATTGGCGCTGCCATTGTCGCCGGAGTTCGGGTCGCTGGTGCCGGATGGGGCGCTGCCCGGGGACGCATCCCCCGGCACGGGGGGCCGGCGCGTCATGTCGTCCTGCGCCGCCCCGCGCTGGGGCAGTCCGAGGCCCATGCTGGAGACGGTGAGGAAGGCGCAGGCGGCGGCGAGGAAACGTGGCGAAAGGAAGCGGGAATGCTGCATGGTGGGTCCTAAAGGTGGGTCCTAAAAGGGATTGGGGACGGTGACAAAATCGGGATTTTTGGGGATCGAGAGCGCCGCATCGAAAATTAGGTGATGCAAGAATGGTGTTTCCTAAGGAGGCGACTGCCACCAGCCAAGCGGAGGCCGATAAACCAGTATACTCCATTTTTCCGCAAATCCGCCCGTGCCCAGCCTCTCGGCGGCAGGATTTTCCCTGCCGTGCGCCGAAAAGGCCGTCACTATGCCGACATCGCTCCCACTGACCGAACTGCTCCTGACCGAACTGCTCCTGACCGGTGCCCAGGTTGAGACCCTGCGCGCCGCTGTGGATCGCCGCGAACTTTGCAGATGTCGCTGGTCGGCATTCGCGATATGAGCACCGTCATGTCTCCGCCAGAAGAGCGCATCCCGATCCGCACCTACGTCATGCAATGGGACAACGAGATCATCCGCGAGGCGATCGAACGGGAGATCGAGCGCGGCGGGCAGGTCTACTTCGTACACAACCGCGTGCACAACATCGAGCGGATCGTCACGCGGCTGCGGGAGATTGTGCCCGAGGCGCGCATCACCGTTGGCCACGGCCAGATGCCCGAGGACCAGCTCGAACGGGTGATGATGGAGTTTGGGGCGGGCGA
>JANLUQ010000286.1:0-11551 GCA_031363565.1 Armatimonadota bacterium
CGCCGCTACCGCTCCGCCCTAGCACTTGGGAACACGCGCCCCCTGCCGGACCTCTACGCCGAGGCCGGTGCGCGCCTGGCCTTCGACCGCGAGACGGTGGGCGAACTGGCGCGGCTGGTGGAGTCGCATCTAGAGGCGTAATGGAATGGCAGACCAATCCCGAGTTTATAGGCTCCCGCTCTGAAAGCAGTGGCAGTATACACTCAGGATTTGGCTGCCTACCTCTTTTTTCCTGCTGCTTTTTGCCAGCCTCTATGTCTTCGTGTACTTTATCGCTCCGAGCCGCGAAGTGGCGGACGTGCGCGGGGCGGCCACGCATTACGGCAGCGGCAGGATCTCTGCCGTCTCCTACATCCCGCCGACCAAAAGCGGCGTAAACCCGAGTGTCCTCGTCTCACTAGAAGTCGCGGGCGGGACGGCGATTTTCAGGACCCAAGACGACTTGCACAAAGGCGAGCCTGTCCAAGTCACTTACCGCGCCGGCAGGAGCGGGCGCATCCACATAGATGACGTAAAACCGGAGGGGAAGGCGAAGCCATGACAATCACACCTGAGCCTATGCCAAGCCCTCGCTATTCCACGGCGCGGCAGCTCCTCGCCATGGCCGAAGCGGAGCGGGATAAGGTTCTTTCGGAAGCCGCCGGAGCAACGCGAGCTGACCGCCATCCCGGCTATAGAAGACGATATTTACGATTACCGTGGGGCGCTACGGACAAAGACGAGTGGTTGAAATCACTCGCTGACACCAGACCTGTCCAGGGGACAAAAGGGAACCAGAGAACAGAAGAGGGTGGGGACAAGCCCTACCCCTACATTCTGTACCTGCAGGGGCGGGGCTTGTCCTCGCCCTCCTAGATTGTCCCCGCCCTTCCTAATCTGCCGGTGGCGGTCCGGTACTTGAAAAACGTTGCCCACACGGCCATGACACTGAGCCACATCCCCGCCGCGCTCGTCTTCTCGCGTTTCCTCGCCGCGCCCGCCCTGCTCTGGGCGGCGCTCGCTGGGTCGGGCCGCTTCTGGCTGGTCGGCATCCTCGTGTACGTCTTCCTATCGGACGTGTTCGATGGGGTGATCGCGCGGCGTCTCAAACTGGTGACGGCCCGGCTGCGGGTGGCCGATAGCTGGGCGGACACCCTCTTTTATGTCTGCGTCGCCCAAGCCGTCTGGCACCTGCACCGCGCCCTGCTGGAACCGTTTCTCGTGCCGCTGCTGATCGTCATTGGGCTGATGGGCGTCAACTGGGGCGTCGCGATGCTCAAGTTCCATCGGGCTATGAGCTTTCATGCCTATTCGTCCAAACTGTGGGGCCTCTCGCTCTTCGCGGCCAGCGTCTCCCTCCTCGGCTTTTCCTATGCCGGGGGATTTCTCTGGGCGGCGGTCGTGGTCGGCATCGCCGGGCATCTGGAAGGCTTCGTGATGACCTTGATCCTGCCCTGCTGGGCGCACGACGTTTCCGGTATCCCCGAGGCACTGCGCCGACGTGCGGAGGCGCGGGCGATGCTGTTCTAATCCCGTGCGTTTTCAGGTAAAATCGCGCTGTTACTTTAGGGGCAGAAGGAGCAAGAAATCGAATGAGAATCACCGTCACACTGGCGCGTCAGTTCGGCTCCGGCGGCTCGTACCTGGGGCAGCGGCTGGCCGATGCTTTGCAGATCCGGTGCCTGGACCGCGAGATCGTAAGTCAGGCCGCGCGGGAACTTGCCGTGGACGAGGACGAGATGGCCGCGCGGGAGGAGCGCGGGACGCCTTTCTGGGAACGGATGCTGCGGGGTATCACCGTCGGCCCGCCCGAGGCGCTGTACCATGCCCCGGCCGTCCTCTCCTTCTCGGACCGGGAGATCTTCGAGGCCGAGACCGGCGTGATGAAGACCATCGCCGCCCGCGAGGACTGCGTGATCGTCGGGCGCATCGCCGCCCAGGTCCTGCCGACTCATCCGGGCATGGTCAATGTCTTTCTGCATGCCCCCCTGAGCTTCCGCGTCCCGCGCGTGATGGAATACTACCATGCCCCGGACGAGGCGGCGGCGCGCGCCATGATCGCCCGGTCGGACGGGACGCGCGAACGGTTCATCCGGCAGATGATCGGCCGCGAGGAGGACGACGCCCGGAACTACCATCTGTGTCTGGACACGAGTTCGCTGCCCCTCCCCGAGATCGCGGACCTGCTGACCGATTTCATCCGGCGGCGGACGGCGGAGGCTTGAGATGCGACCACCCATCCCCGTACTTGACACATCGCGCCTACGGCTGCGGCCCCTGCGGCTTGCGGACGCGCCGCGATGTCAGGAGCTATTCCCGCAGTGGGAGATACTGGAGTTCATGGCGGCAGCGATCCCGTGGCCCTACCCTGATGACGGCGCACGTCAGCATATTGAAAGCGTCCTGCCGAAGATGGCGGCGGGCAGCCAGTACGACTGGGCGATCACGCTGAAAGCCGCCAATGACGACTTGCTGATCGGCATCATCAGCCTGTATCCCGAAGGGGAGGACAACCGGGGCTTCTGGCTCGGCAGGGCATATCAGCGCCAGGGACTGATGACGGAGGCGATGGCCGCCGTCAATGACTTCGCCTTTGATGTGCTCGGGATGCCTCACCTGATGCTGAACAACGCGGAACCCAACACGGGGTCGCACCGGCTGAAAGAGATTTCAGGCGCGAAGATCGTCCAGATCAACGACGATGTGCCCTACGTCGGGGGCAAGTTCCGTCAGGTTCAGTGGCGTCTGATGCGCGAGGATTGGGAGAGCCGCCGCGCCTCCTTCTGAGACACCGCCGGGGCTTTCTACAGCCCCGGCGGCAGCCCGCTAGTCCGTGACCAAATAGCCCATGAATACACCACCCTTACGCCTCGCCATGTGGTCCGGCCCGCGCAATATCTCCACGGCGATGATGCGCTCCTGGGGCAGCCGGCCCGACACCTTTGTCTGCGATGAGCCTTTATATGCCTACTATCTACAGGCGACGGGGCGCGACCATCCTGGCGCGGAGGAGGTCATCGCGGCGGGCGAGACCGACTGGCGCAAAGTGGCCGAGTGGCTGACCGGGCCAGTCCCCGAGGGCAAAAGCGTCTTCTATCAGAAGCATATGACCCATCACCTGCTGCCGGGCATGGACCGGGACTGGCTGGGCGGCTTGGCTCACTGCTTTTTGATCCGTGAGCCGGGCGAGGTCATCACGTCGTACATCAAAAAGAACCATGACCCGACGGTGGAGGACTTGGGCTTTTTGCAGCAGGCCGAGATCTTCGACTGGGTCCGGGACCGGACTGGCACGCCGCCGCCCGTTTTAGATGCCCGCGATGTGCTGGACGCCCCGGAGGCCACCCTGGGTCGGCTCTGCGGGATGCTGGGCGTCGAGTTCCTGCCCGATGCCATGCTCTCCTGGCCGCCCGGCCTGCGCGCGACGGACGGCGTCTGGGCACCTCATTGGTATCCCGAGGTCGAGACCTCGACCGGCTTCCGCCCCTACAGCGCCAAGCCGGATGTGGTCCCCGAGCGCCTGCGCGGCGTTTATGAAGAGTGCCGAGCGGCTTACGAGCGGCTGTACCCGTATCGTATTCAGCCGCCGGCCGGGGAAATAATCGGGGAGGCAGTGGGCCAATGAAGCAGCAGTTTAACGAGAAGAACCGTGACCTGATCGTCAACATCAACGGGCGGCTTGTCCACCGGGACTCGGCGGGCGTCAGCCCTTTCGACTCGGTGGTTCAGGGCGGGGACGCCGTCTGGGAGGGCCTGCGGCTCTATGACGGGCGCATCTTCAAGCTCCACGAGCACCTGGACCGGCTGCGCGACTCGGCCCTGGCCCTGGCTTTCAGTGACATCCCGGCGCGCGATGCCATCGTCACGGAAATCAGTAGGACGCTGGCGGCCAACGGCATGACCGACGGCGTCCACATCCGCCTGACCCTGACGCGGGGCATTAAAACCACGTCGGGCATGGACCCGCGCCTGAACACGGCGGGGCCGACACTGATAGTCCTGGCCGAGCACAAGCCGCCGGTCTACGACAAGAGTGGGCTGTCGCTCATCACCAGCAGCGTCCGCCGGTCCGGGCCGGACTCGCTCGACCCGAAGATCCACCACAACAACCTGCTGACCTCGATCCTGGCGAAGATCGAGGCCAACCACGCCGGGGCCGACGACGCGCTCATGCTGGATGGGCGCGGGTTTGTCGCCGAGACGAACGCCACGCACGTCTTTCTAGTACACCGAGGCCGCGTCCAGACGCCCCATGCCGTTGCCTGCCCCGAAGGCATCACGCGGGCGACGGTGCTCGAACTCTGCGCCGCCGAGGGCATCTCCCACGCCGAGGCCGACCTGTCTCTGGCCGAGTTCTACCGGGCTGACGAGATGTTCTGCACCGGCACGATGGGCGAGCTTGCCGCCGTCACGCAGCTTGATGGGCGCACCATCGGGACGGGTGAGGCCGGGCCGATGACGGGCCGCCTCAGCGGCCTGTTCGCCCAGCGCACAGCCGCGGAAGGGGTCGCGGTGGTCTGACGGGAGACCGGCCGTAGAGGGGGCCCCGCCCTTCCTGACCATTGCTTTCTTGACCATTGCTTTCTTGACCATTAGGAGCACCACACCATGTCCAAAGTCTTTCTCATCCTGCACGGCTGGGGCGGCAACAAGCCCGCTCACTGGCAGGAACACCTCGCCGCGAAACTCACTGAGGCCGGAGCGGACGTCCGCTACCCGAAGATGCCCGACCCGATGCACCCGGAGCCAGGCGCCTGGATGGAGGCGCTGCATGCGGCCCTCGAAGCGATCCCCGGCGACGCCACCCTGACCGTCCTGGCGCACTCCTTGGGGGCGATCAACTGGATGCACCACGCGGCTATGTCCGAGACGTCGCCGTCCCCGCACATCGGCCCTAAGGCTGACCGCGTCCTGCTGGTCGCGCCGCCCTACATCATCCGCGAGATCCCGCCGCTCGACGCGCCGACCGGGGCGGCGGACTTCTTCCCGCCGCCGCTCTCCAAGGGCGGCATCGCCGCCCTGGCGCACCAGACCGTCCTGATCGCTTCGGATACCGACGACTATGCGACCTTCGACCAGTCATCGGCCTACGCCGCCGGGCTGGGCATAGACATCCAGAAGCTGCCTGGCGGCGGCCACATCTCCCCCTACTACGGCTACGGTGAGTGGCCCTGGGTGCTGGACTGGGCCATGCGCCGCGCCGATCTGCCGCCGCTGCCGAACAAGTAGCCGCAGGAGCCGGCACTGGAAGCCCCCCCTGCGTGGGTGTGCTATACTGGGGACAAAGAAGGCGCGGCCCTGAAAGAGAACGCGGCGGCCTCCACATCGCACCCAATGAGCACAGGCAAGGAAACTGTTCATGCCCGCTTTGCCGACTGAGACCTACACCTTCCTATTCACCGACATCCAGGGCAGTACGCGCCTGTGGGAGCAGCACCCGGACGCTATGCGGGCAGTCCTAGCCCGCCACGATGCCCTGCTGCGCGCCAGCATCGAGGCGCACGGCGGGCACGTCTTCAAGACGGCGGGGGACTCCTTCCACGCGGCCTTCGCCGACGCCGAGGCCGCGCTGTCTGCGGCGCTTGCGGCGCAGACGGCCCTGCACGCCGAACCCTGGCTGCTGCCCCCCGGCGAAACGCTGCGGGTTCGGGCGGCCCTGCATGTCGGGGCCGCCGAGGAGCGGGGCGGGGACTACTTCGGCGTCCCCCTGAGCCGGACTGCCCGCCTGCTGAGTGCCGCGCATGGCGGGCAGACCCTTGTCTCCGAGGCGTTTGCCGCCCTGGCGGACGGCGCGCTTGTCTCAGACGCCTCCCTTCGTTCGCTGGGGCGTCACCGGCTTAAAGACCTGGCCCAGCCGCAGGAGGTCTTTCAGCTTGTCCACCCTGCCCTCCCGGACGCTTTCCCGCCCCTGCGCTCGCTCGAAGCCTTCACCCACAACCTCCCCTCCCAGCTTTCCAGCTTTGTCGGGCGCACCCGCGAGATGGAAGATGCCCGGCGTCTGCTGGCGGAGACGCGCCTGCTGACCCTGACCGGGACGGGGGGCGTGGGCAAGACGCGCCTGGCCCTGCAAGTGGCTGCCGAGGCCATCGAGGACTACCCCGGCGGGGTCTGGCTGGTGGACCTTGCCCCGCTGACCGACCCGGCCCTGCTGCCCCAGGCCGTGGCCGCCGTGCTGGGGATCCGGGAGGAGAGCGGGGAGCGTACTTTGGTGCAGACGCTGACGGACGCTTTGCGGCTGAGGTCGGCTCTGCTGCTGTGGGACAACTGCGAGCATCTCGTAGACGCCTGCGCGCATCTGGCGGAGACGCTGCTGCGGGCGTGCCCCGGCCTGCGTCTGCTGGCGACGAGCCGGGAGGCGCTGGCGATTGGCGGCGAGGCTGTCCTGCCGATCTCCTCTCTGTCGCTGCCTCCGAATGCAGAAGCCGCCACCCCTGAGGCGCTGGCCGACTGTGACTCGGTGCGCCTCTTTGTAGACCGGGCGGAGGCGGCGCAGCCCGCCTTCCGCCTAAGCGACGGCAACGTCGCCGCCGTGGTGCAGGTCTGCGCGCGTCTGGACGGCATTCCGCTGGCCCTGGAACTTGCTGCCGCCCGCGTGCGCGTCCTGACCCCTGAGCAGATCGCCGGGCGCCTCGATGACCGCTTCCGCCTGCTGTCGGGCGGGAGCCGGACGGCTTTACCGCGTCAGCAGACCTTACGCGCTTTGATTGACTGGTCGTATGACCTGCTGCCGCCCGCCGAGAAGGCGCTGCTGCGGCGGCTGTCCGTATTCGCCGGGGGCTGGGCTTTAGAGGCCGCCGAGACCGTCTGTACGGGGCATGATGTGGAGGATTGGGAGGTTTTGGACCTGCTCTCGCGCCTAGTTGCCAAGTCCTTGGTCGTCGTCGAGCCTCCCGACGCTGGGCGGGTGCGCTATCATCTGCTGGAGAACTTGCGCTCGTATGCGCGGGAGCGCCTGGCGGAGACGGGGGAGGCCGACGCCCTGGCCGCCCGGCACCGGGACTGGTTCGTGGATCTGGCGGAGGAAGCGGAGCCGCGCCTGTCCGGGCCGGAGCAGGGGTCGTGGCTGGACCGGCTGGAAAAGGACCACGACAACCTGCGCGCCGCCCTCACTTTCAGCCATGATGTGAGGGGTGATATCGAGGCTGGGCTGCGTCTGGCGGGGGCGTTATGGAAGTTCTGGTGGATGCGTGGCTACTTCAGCGAAGGTCGGGGATTTTTGGAGCGGGCGCTGGCAAATAGTGGAGGTGTTAACCCCTCGCTTCGTGCCAAAGCGCTGAACCGCGTAGGAATACTCGCGGAAGCGCAGGGCGATTATGCGACAGCGACTGCCACCTATGGGGAAGGCTTGAGCATCCAAAAAAGTCTCGGCGACAACTTAAGTGTCGCCTCAGCATTGACTAATCTGGGCAACGTAGCTTCGTCTCGGGGTGAATGGAAAACCGCCCGCGATTACTATGAACAGGGGCTTTATATCTGTCAAGAGTTGGAAGATCAAAAGCGGATCGCGATCCTGCTGATGAACATCGGCATCGTGGCGAACCACCAGCAGGAATACGCCAAAGCACAATCCCTTTATGAAGAGAGCCTTGAAATTTTCCGTATGCGGCAGGATCTAGGCCCGCTCTCGGCCGTGCTTTTGAACCTGGGTGATCTGGCCTGCAACCAAGGGGACTATGTATCGGCTCGCGCTTATTTACTTGAGGGATTGCAAATCGCTGAACAGCTAGGGGAGAAAGAGTGCATTGCCTCGATTCTGACGACACTCGGGTATACTGCATCGCCACTAGGTCAGTACGAACAGGCAGCCAAACTATTCGGGGCCGCCGCAAGCATTCGCATTTCGGCCGGCTTCTTGCTCGCACCGCGCAATCAATCTTTCCTCGAAGAAAATATCGCGACCGTTCGAGCAAATCTCGGCGAAAAAAAGTTTCAGGCTATATGGAAGCAAGGGGAAGGAGCTGAACTGAGTCTACTCGTCAGTGAGCTTCTCCAAAATCAGGCTCAGTAAGCACGTTGTAAGTCATAGATATGCATCACCCGCAGTGAAGACTTCAAAGGAGACTATCATGTCTGATCCTCAGCAGCCTACCGCAGTGCCCGCCTCTGACCCACCCCCTCCACAACCACAGCCCGACCCCAGTGTCACCATGCACTGGCCGATTGAGGGAACCAGCATTACGGTCGGTTCCGTGCCCCTCGATAATGTCCGCCGAAAGCTCTCCGTGGTCCCGGTGACCTTCAAAATCAAACTCGACCCGATGCTGAACCTAAGCGAAGCCGTGACCCTCTCGCTGCTCTATGTCGTCAACGGCTCCCTGGACTACTCTGCGCTGTTCTCACAGCTGGAGATCAGCAGCCACAGCACGGTCACATTCCCGCCGGGGGTGACGGAGGCCGAGGTCGTCCTCCGCACGCTGCCGCTCGCCCCTGGCGCCACGTTCGTTCTGGAGATCGTCGCCTATCCAGCCAGCGCCGAGGGCGTTATCGCCATCCCGCTGGTGGCCGAAACCGCCGAGGACAAGAGCCTGAAGGCACTCAATGTGCTCGCGACTACCGCCCTGGTGACCGCCCTCGCCGCATTGGCATTTGCTCTGCTTCGGACGAGGGACTGAGCGGGTGAGCCATGGAAACGCCCTGGCCTTTCATGAGGCTGGGGCGTTCGTTGCATGAGGCTGGGGCGTCCGGTGTCGGCGGGACAAGTCCCCAGCAACGCAGTGAATGGACCAAAGTCTCTCTAGAGGCAAGTATAGCACACTCATTCCTAACACAGCGGAGGCAGACCAATGGCGGCTGAGACGAAAAGGCAGAACTTCAATATCACCCCGGAGCAGGAGATGGAGCTGGCACAGCTCCGTGAGACCCTGGACGCGCCGAGCGCCAAGGATACTATCCTGCGTGCGGTGCGAATCGTGGGCATCATCGCCCGGCAGACCCAGCGGGGAGGGCGGCTCTATATCCATGATGCCTCCGGGCAGGCGCAGCGGTTGATCATTCCCGAACTGGAGCCGGCGGACGAGGCAGGGTGGCAGTTTCTGACGGAGCGACCCCACCCGTGGCGGCGGCAGCTCTGGCTAAAGGGGCGCAAGCTGCCCGCCTCCGTCATCTGGACGGACTGGCGCGTCAACGGCGGGACAGTCGAGGAAGTCGCCGACAACTGGGACCTGCCGGTCGCGGCGGCAGAAGAAGCCCTGCGCTACGGCGAGACGCACCGGGACCTGCTGCGGATGGAGGCGGAAGAGGAGAAGCGGCGACTGGTCGAGGCAGGCGTCGTTGTCGCGGCGTAAACAGGGCAAAGGGCGGAAGGGCGCGGCAAGAGGGAGGGCGCGGCAAGCAGCGCCCCTACGTCCCGCCCGCAGGGGCGCACCTGTGTGTGTGCCCTTCCTGAAACCATCACGGGTCTATGGTAAACAGTCCGACGCGCGCCCAGCCCTCTTTCCCGAAGGGCGTGAGGGGCGCGTCGCTGTCGAGTGTCCCCGTCCGTAGGTCGCGCAGCAAGGGGCGCTTGCCGTTTTTCCAGACCGAGACGGCCTCGACGGCGGGTGGGGCGAGGACCAGCAGCAGGAGCTGGTCCGTGGCGCGGCAGACCAGCGGCAGCCAGTCCACCCAGCGCTCGCCCGGCGCATCCCCGCCGGCGGGCTGGACGCGCAGAAAAGGCGCGGCGGCGGGATCGGGCGTGAAGACGCGCCAGTCGAGTGTGACGGAGGGGGCATCGAAGTCCAGCTTCGATTCGGGCATCAGCCCGGCCAGAGACAGCAGGGCCGCTTGATGGGCGGCGATGGACCGCCAGGACGATGCGCGCGCGGCGGCCGGCACTTTGTCGAGCGCGGCGAAGGCGTAGCGCAGGAAAGAAACATCGCGCGTCAGGCCGAAGCTGCCGAAGCCCGCCTGGGCGCAGTCGTACAGCCCGGCATGGAGTCCGTCGGGACTGAGCGAGGGGAGGTCGGGATGCAGCGGCAAAGCACGGAGCCATGCCCCCCACTCGGTCAGGGCGTCCCGGAGGCGCACGTTCGGCGCCTCGGCGTCCAGGGCCAGCAGGGCCAGAACGACGCCCGCGACGGTCACGGGCGACTGGGCATCGAACTCGCGCAGGCGCCCGGCGAGCAGGAAGTCGGCGGCCTTCCAGGCGGCCTTGATCCAGACCTCGACCCCGGTCGCCCGGTAGGCCAGCACGAAGGCGCGGATCGCCTCGGCCCCGTCGAGGGCGCAGGGCTGGGGCAGGGCGCGTCCGTCGCCCTCCAGCCCGCGCGTCGCCCAAACGCGCGCGCCGTCGTAGAAGCCGGCTTCGTTCTGCTTCAGCAGGAGCCACTGACAGATGTTCAAGGCGGACTGGCGCAGCAGCGGCTCGCGCGTCTCCTCGTGCAGCAGGAACAAGGACCGGGCCAGGCGGGCATTAGAGGAAAGGCCGTGCGTCTGCCCATCCGCATAGTCGGTGCCCACCCCCCCGGTCAGCTTGTCCCAGAAGGCGCCCTTGTTCGGCTCGGGGTCTTCCCCCCGGCCCATAACCTGGAAGTCCGCGCACAGGCCACGCGCGCCGAAGCGGACTAGGCGCGGGATTCCGGGCGTGTCATGGAGCCGGTTCCAGTCCCAAAACGCCTTCAGGGCGCCCGCCGGCTCGTGCGGGAAGCCGGCGTAGTGGCTCCCTTCCTCCCCCGGAATGGGCGGCTTGAGGTACAGCCGCTCCATGCCCTGCACATCATGGGCCTCCGGCGCGGTCAAGCGGGCGACCGTGGGGGTCGGGTCGAGATGCGGCACGCGGTCCAATGGATGCAGGGCTGCCCCCGCCCAGCTCGCGTACTGCGTCACCAGGGCGGCGCGGGCATCCCCCGCCGCTCGGGCCGGCCCAAAGCGCAGGCCGAAGGCGACCAGCTTGCCGCCGCCGAAGGGGAAGACGGGGAAGTCCAGTGTCCACCCGCCCGCCTCGCTCCAGGCCGCCTCGCCGTCCCCCGTCACTAGCCCGACGCTGTGCGCGCTGTAGGCCGACCACGCGCTCCCCGCGCTGTGCCCCAAGCCCCCAATGGTGGGGATTGTCCATAATTCAGGCTGGTAGAGCGGCGAGGCCAGGGCGATCCGCAGGGACCCGCGCCGGAGCGGGGTCGTCCGCACGCGCATCTCGACCCGAAAAGCGCCCTCGTCCCCGGACTGCGGCAGCCAGCGCATCTCCCAGGACAGCAGGCCGCCATCCGCCCCCAGCCGACGCTCGCCGCCCAGTCCGAGCTGTCCGCCCCGGCGCGACTCGTGCCAGTCAATGGTCAGCGGGTAAGCCTCCCCTTTCACGGTGACGGTGGCGAGGGGCCGCAGGACGCTGGTTTCGAGCAAGGGGGCTGTCACCTTCACGCCGCCCCGGCTGCGGGCGGCAACGGCGAGCTGCCATGTCGGGCGCAGGCCATGCCCGCCCAAGGTGAAGGCGGCCCACAGGCTGCTTTTGCGGCCCAGGCGATAGAGGATGGGCGTGTCGGGATCGGGCGGGCTGAGGACGGGTTCAGTCATGGTCATCCTTGTGGGGCTGACACGGGAAAGGGCGAACACAAGATTCGCCCCTACACCGGGCCAGCATCGTAGGGGCGAACCTTGT
>JANLUQ010000299.1:0-7615 GCA_031363565.1 Armatimonadota bacterium
TGGCCTAGCGGAAGGCGAGTTCGTCGTGCCGGATGATTTTGATGCGCCGCTGCCCGAGGACATTCTGCGCGATTTTGAGGGGCGATGACGCTCCTGAGAAGGGCAATTGCCACCTTACATGATCTCATGGATGTGCCATACCTCTATTACCCCGGATTGAAATCCGGGTCTTTAACAAAACGATTATCCATCTGCGTGGATACAGAGCAGTCATCTGGTGCAGTTCTTGTGTCCGCGCAGGTGGACGTTCGCTCTATCGAAGACCTGGATTTCAATCCAGGGGAGTGCGTTACACCCGTAGGGGTGAACCTTGTGTTCACCCTCCTTATCTTCTTCGGTCCGGTTCCTTTCTGTTCTGGTCCGGTTCCTTTCCGGTCTGGTTCCTCCCCGTCTCGCTTTCGTGCCGAGACTTGCCCACTCACAACGCTGTAACCCTATGAAATACCTACCCCTTCTGCTCCTCACCCTGGCGCTCCTGCCGCACCCGGCGCGCGCTGCCAACAACGTCGCCGCCTTGCCGGTCGCCCCGCCGCCGATCCTGCTCAAGCCCGAGTCGAGCGGGACGTACCAGGACGCCCGAGGAGGCAGCCATGCGTGGAACATCGGGCAGGGGCACGGGCTGAACTGGGAGGGGGCGCCATACCTGCCCGTCGGGGCGGTCTTCGTCCCGCTGTCGTGGACGGGGACGGGCGGGGGCGACGGTTGGGCGAAGGACAAAGTGGCCCTGGATGCGCTGGGCAAGGGCGGCGTCCATGACCTGGTGCTGTCGGCGGGGGCGAAGGGGCTGACGCATGTGATGCCTGCCGCGGCCCAGCGCGTTCTGGACTATCTGGATGCGAACGGCTTCCACTATGGGCTGCGGATCGCGGACTTCCCCAAGGACCCCTTGATCGGGTATGTCGTCAAGCCTGCTGTCTACCGTAACCCGTCCCCCTCGGCGTCGGGGCCGACCCGGTTCCGCCACATCCCCGGCCTGGCGGATGCCTTTTATGTTCTGGTCGCGCCGAAAGAAGGGGATATCGAGGAGAGCGGTGCGGCCCAGGTCACGGACGGAGAGACGGCGCAGGTGACGCTCAAGAACCCGGTCGCGGAGGACATCCTCCTGCTCTACCCACAGCGGCTGTATCTCCCCGGCACGCCCGAGAGCCGGCTGCCGGACTTGTGGCAGGGATATGACGAGTACCGCGACCGCCTGCTGTCGTTCTTTGGCCGCGTCCACCTGGGGCTGGGGTTCCGGTTCTTCCTGGATCCGATCAGCGACGGGATCGGCTTCGACGGCGAGGTCGAGAGCGTCGTTCCGACGACGGACGGTTACCGGCTGGATTTCGAGGCGTGGCTGAACAAGAAGTACAACCACAACATGGACGATCTGTACCGAGGGTGGGGCATCAAGAACAACGACCTGCCGGACTTCGCCACCGCCGCCCGCTGCTTGCCGCTCTGGTCCGGCGGCCAGGGAGCGCCCTATGTCTACGACCCCGTTAAGAAGGCGCCGTATCAGGTCCTGAACCACCCGCTTAACAGCCATGCCTGGGACGACATACGCCAGTTCCGGCTTGAATCCGTGCGCGGCTATATGAACGCGCTGGCAGGAGCACTCAAAAAGGGTGTCGCCGATGTCCCCATCGTGTATGGCTGGGGCGGGCGCAGCGCCCTGTTCACCAACACGCAGTCACGGGGCGGCTTCGATGGGTTGAGCATCACCGACACGGCTGCCGGTGCCTATGCTTTTGCCCAGGCGGAGGAGACGCCTCGGACGACCTGGCTCATCGCCGCCCAGCCCAGCGGAGCACTTGCGGCGACGGCAAACACCGATTGGGACAGCCTGAAAGCCGCCGGGGTGCGCGGCTTCTTCGCCCCCGTCGCCACGCCCGAGGACACGAGCCGGCTGGGCGCTTACGGGGTATCGCTGTCGTTTCAGGCGCCGGAGCTGGCAGGAGCGCCGCGCGTCCTGCCGTACCCTGCCGGAGTGCCGGGCCTTCAGATCAGCCTGCGCCGCCTGCCAGACGGTGTCTGGTGGCTGCCGTCCTACCGCGCGGGCGCGCTGTTCGGAGGCGGCGACTCGCTCTCCCTTGGCCCGCTCCTGCGGGCCTATAGGCTCACTGATCCCGACGGCCGGCTGCCGCGCTTCGTCGTCTGGTCGCCGCACGGCGCCTTGACCCATGCCAGTTTCCCGTTTGCCAAGGACTCCCCTGCCGTTATCACCGACGCCGCTGGGTTCCCAGTGAAAGTGGAGAAAAAGAAGGGTGCTTGGACGGTTTCGGTGGGCGCAGATCCCATCGTCATCAGCCATGTGGGTGCGGTCCCGCTGCCTGAGGACGCGGCGGAGGCTGCCGACAAGGAGGCAGCGCGCCTGATCAAGCTGGCGAAGGACCAGGGGCTGCCGGTCGAGATCTACACGGAGCGGCTGTTTCAGATCCGCAACACCATCCCCGCCTCGGCGCGTGACTCCGATCTGCGCTACAACGCTATCGCGCGCCTGATCGGCGACATGACTCGGGCCTTACAGCCGTTTGTCTGGCTGGAAGCCGAGAGCGCGTCCTCGCACACGTTCGACTCGGTCGTCTCCGATTCGGAGGCGTCGGGCGGCTCGTACCTGTCTCTCGACACCGACCGCCTGCCGCCCTCTTCCACGGGTGATGTCGGGAGTGGCTACCGGGCCGAGTACAAGTTCTCCGTCAATGCCACCGGCACCTACACCCTATGGATGGCGGGCAGTCCGACCCGCGATGCGGCCCCGTTCACCTACACCTTGGACGGCGGCGGCGCAAACCCCGTCGAAGACGCGCCGAACGAAGGCGGGCTGTACGGAGGGAAGTTCCTTTGGAGCCGGCTGGGCGATGCCCCTCTCGCCCATGGCCGGCACACTTTGACGATCACCGTCACTGGGCCACGCGAGCGTGACAGCCGCTATGCCCTGGCGATTGACGCCTTCTGCCTCAGCCGTGTCCCATTCCACCCCAACGGCACACAGCTTCCCGCTATCGAGGTCCTGCCGCCGCCGGTCGTGCTGGATAAGAAGGGGAAGCCGGTCAAGCAGAAAGAGGTCCCCGACAAAGACCATACCGATCTGGACCTGCCGGGTTGATGTTGTGCGGCTCCAGCGTCGAAAGCCAATGCGTTGGAAGCCGAGTGGTTAAAACCAATCGCCAGAGGGGTGTCCTTCGGATATAGGACAAGATCGTGTGGGGAAGGCCCGTCCAAAATCTGTACTCCCGTCCGTAGGACGCTTCTCCTAGCGAGCGGTTTCCAACCCCTCAGCGAGAGACGGCAGCAAAGTTGTGGAGGTACTCTTACGCGCTCTTCGGCGGAAGAATATCAGAAGACGAATACACCGACCGCCTTCAGCAGATTCTGCTCGGCCTGCGATCCGCCCAAAGCGCAACGCCGGATCGCTATTTACTTGGCTGTCCCAGTAGTGTCTACGTCTTCGGCTTAATGAACGCTCTTCCATATACCTGGCGCATCAGCAAGTACGATCCGGCACCACGAAACGCACAGGGGCACTACTTGGCTGATGATTGGACCTTCTTCGCCCAGGTAGGGCAGTCGTTCAACGGCAGGCAGTTGACGTATAAGGATTATGCCTCTGTGGAAAGTGCCTATGTGCGCTTCGCCATGCTATTTCTGGCTGATGTCAGGCTGGCCTCGTTAGAGATTGCCGAACTACAAAGCCCTCATGTCGCGCCAGAGGTGAGCGGCCGACTTCAAGACATCACTTATAGGAAACAGTAAAGCCGCTCCGGTCATGTGACCGGGGCGGCTTTCCTGTGCCTACAACTACCCTTCCAGCAGCAGGGCCTCGGGGTCTTCGATCAGCTCCTTGATGCGGACGAGGAAGCGGACGGCCTCGCTGCCGTCTACGATGCGGTGGTCGTAGGAGAGGGCGACGTACATCATCGGGCGGATGACAACCTCGCCGTTTAGGGCGATGGGGCGCGGCTCGATCTTGTGCAGCCCCAAAATGGCGACCTGGGGGGCATTCAGGATGGGCGTGGACATCAGGGAGCCGAAGACGCCGCCATTGGTGATGGTGAAGGTGCCGCCGCGCATCTCCTCAATGGTCAAAGTATTGTTCTTGGCCCGGCCCGCAAGGCCCGCGATCTCCTTCTCGATACCGGCAAAGGTCAGTTTGTCGGCGTTGCGGACGACAGGGACGACTAGGCCCTCCTCGGCCCCGACGGCGATACCGATGTCGTAGTAGCCCTTCTTGACGATCTCCTGGCCCTGGATCTCGGCATTCAGCAGCGGGAAAGCTTTTAAGGCGCCGATACTGGCCTTGGTGAAGAAGGACATGAAGCCCAGGCCGATGCCGTTCTTCTCCTTGAAGGTGTCCTTGCGCTTGGCGCGGATCGCCATGACGGCGCTCATGTCCAGCTCGTTGAAGGTGGTCAGCATGGCCGCCGTGTGCTGGGCCTCGACCAGCCGGGTCGCGATTGTCTTGCGGCGGCGCGACATGGGAATGCGCTCTTCGGGACGGCCACCGGACATAGTGGCGGGTTGAGTGGGTGGGGACGAGAATGGCTGGACTGCCTGTGCGGCCAGGACATTGGCCGTCGCGGGCGCGTCGTTGCTGCGCTCCAGATAATTGGCGACATCATCCTTGACGATGCGCCCGACCGGCCCGGTGCCTTTGACCAGGCTAAGATCAATCTTGTTGTCCTTGGCTAGTGTCCGGGCCAGTGGTGAGGCGGTGGGGGCGGGTGCCCCATCGCCGTTCCGGGCGAAGGCGGGGGCTGCCGTTTCGACGGGCGGTGCGGCGGCCACAGGTGCGGCAGCTACAGGTGCGGCAGCGGCAGCCACAGGTGCGGCGGCCACGGGCGCAGCCTGGATGGGGGCGGCATCCCCCATGACGGCAAGCACGTCGCCGACGGCGACCGTGTCGCCCTCGGCATGGGCAAACGACTGGATGACGCCGGCGATATCGGCGGGCACCTCGACGTTCACTTTATCGGTCTCGAGTTCGGCGACGGGGTCACCAGCGGCGACCGTCTCGCCCACCTTTTTCAGCCAGCGCAGGATGGTGGCCTCAGTGACTGACTCGCCCATCTGTGGGACTCGGATTTCAACTGGCATTGACGGGAACGCTCCTTTTCGATTTCACGCCGCTCGGTTTGGCGCCGTTCTGATTGGCTTTGGGGAGTTCGCTGACGGCGGCGGACAGCAGGCGGCCCTGCTCGACGTCATGGCGGCGCTTGGACCCTTCCGATGGGCTGGCAGCCTTCGGGCGGCCGATGTATGTCAGCTCCATGCCGGGCGGCAGCAAGCTGCGGATGCGGGACGAGACGAAGACCCAGGCGCCCGTATTGCGCGGCTCTTCCTGGAGCCAGATCACTTCGCGCAGGTTTGGGTAGCCCTGCATGACCTTCTCTAGCTCAGGATAGGGGAACGGGTATAGCTCCTCGATGCGCGCGACGGCGGCATGCTGCGCCGCCGCATAGTCCTCGCGGCCCACCAAATCCACATAGACCTTGCCGCTGCACAGGATCAGCCGGGTCACGTCTGCCGCCCGCTCACGCGGGCGCGGGTCGTCCAGGACGGGCTGGAAGGCGCCTTCGGTTAGGTCTCGGAGCGTGGAGGCGACGGGAGGCTTGTCCACTCTGAGCAGGCCCTTGGGCGTCATCAGTACGAGTGGCCGGGGGGCGTCCCAGAGCAGGCCGGCCTGGCGGCGCAGGATGTGGAAATACTGGGCCGCCGTCGAGCAGTAGGCGACGCGCATGTTGTCATTGGCGGCGAGCTGCAAGTACCGCTCCAAACGGGCGCTGGAATGTTCCGGCCCCTGTCCCTCGTAGCCATGCGGGAGGAGCAGGACGAGCGAGGGGGTCTGCTGCCATTTGGCATTGCCCGAGGCGATGAACTGGTCAATGATGACCTGTGCGCCGTTGGCGAAGTCGCCGAACTGCGCTTCCCAGAGGACGAGGCAGCCAGTCGCGTGCATCGAGTAGCCATACTCGAAGCCCAGCACGGCATTTTCGGACAGCGGGCTGTTGATGACGGCGAAGGAGGCCTTCGCTTCCGGCAGGGCTTGAAGCGGGCAGTAGGTCTCGCCCGTCGTCGGATCGTGCAGAACGGAGTGGCGCTGGCTGAAGGTTCCCGCCTGCGAGTCCTGGCCCGAGAGGCGGATAGGGGTGCCGTCGGCGAGGATGGAGGCGAAGGCCAGCGTCTCGGCGTGTGCCCAGCGGATTCCGGTCCCTGCCTCCATCGCCGCGCGGCGCGCTTGGAACGTCAGCCGCTCCAGCTTGGCGTTCGGCGTGAAACCCTCGGGGCGCACCAGAAGCGCGTCGTTGAGCGCCCGCAGCCGTTCGGCGGGGACGTTCGTTTTGACATTTTTTGCCAGTTCCGCGAAGCCCTCGGGCACCGCCTGTCCCTTTCCTAATCCCTTACCAGAGGGGGTCGTCCGCGCCTCCGCCAAGCGCTGCATGACGGTCGTGACCATCTCCTGCGCCTCATCGCGGGTCACGACGCCTTCCTCTTCCAGTTCTTTGGCGTAGGTCTCGCGAGCGGTCGGGTGCGCTTTGACCATCTCGTACATGCGCGGCTGCGTGTAGGCAGGCTCTTCACCCTCATTGTGGCCCCAGCGGCGGTAGCCGACCAGATCAATAAGGAAGTCCTTGCCGAACTTCTCTCGGTAGGCGATGGCCATACTCGCGGCAGCGATACAAGCCTCGGCATCATCGGCATTGACGTGGACGATGGGGATCTCGAAACCTTTGGCAAGATCACTGGCGTAGAGGGTCGAGCGTGAGTCGCGCGGCGTCGTGGTAAAGCCGATTTGGTTGTTCGTGATGATATGGATCGTGCCGCCGACCGAGTAGCCGGGCAGGCTCGAAAGGTTCAAAGTTTCGGGGACGATGCCCTGGCCGGGGAAAGCTGCATCTCCGTGAATGAGGATCGCGAGCGACGCATGTGGGTCTTCTTCCGGCGGTCCCGGCTTCTTGCGCTGCTCCTGAGCGGCGCGCGCCCGGCCCTCGACGACGGGATCCACAAACTCCAGGTGGCTTGGGTTGGGCGTGAGCGTGATCGGCATCTGCTCGATACCGTTATCGCTGAAGTCGCGGCGTGCGCCCCCATGGTAGATGACGTCGCCCGAATAGCCCTGCTGGGAGCCGCCCGCGACGGATGCGCTCTCGTCCTGCTTGGAGGATTTAAACTCCTGGAGGATGTCCGTGTAGGGCTTGCCGAGGATATGTGCCAGCACATTCAACCGGCCCCGGTGCGCCATGCCCATGACGACTTCATGAGTGTGGCTCAGGGCAGCCTCGTGGATGATCTGGTCCAGCATTGGAACGAGGATGTCCACGCCCTCGATGGAGAAGCGCTTTGCCCCGACGAAGGTCGTGTGCAGGAACCGCTCCAGCGACTCCACCTCGGTCAGCCGCTGCAAGACCTTCCGCTTCTGTTCTTTGCCCAAGATTCCAAAGAACCGGCGGCTTTCCGCCGCCTCGCGCATCCATCGCAGGGACTCGGCGAGCGCGGCGGTCACCGTCCGCCGGCCGTCCAGGATGTCCTGCGCATCCTCGTAGGACAGGCGGGCCGTACTCCGAATCGTGCTAAGGAACATTTCGGCGTGCGCGCGCTGGCCGTGCGCGTCGATGGTGAACGCGACGGACGCCGC
>JANLUQ010000323.1:0-1822 GCA_031363565.1 Armatimonadota bacterium
CCTTCGGGCTGGTGGCGCTGGAGGCGATGGCGAGCGGGCTGCCCGTGGTGGCGAGCGCGGTGGGGGGCTGCCGCGAGGTGGAGGTGCAGGACGGCGCGACGGGCTTCCTGGTGCCGCCGAGCGACGCGCAGGGGCGGCGGAGGGCGTTGTTCCTCCTGTTGGATGCCCAGGCGGGGGCATCCAGTCGACTGTTGATGGGGGCGGCGGGGCGGCTCAGGGCGGCGACCGCCTTCTCGCTGGAGCGGGAGACAGTTGCCGTGCGGAGCCTCTACGCCGAGTTGGTCCAGGCAAAAGCGGGCTTGTGAGAGCCATGAGAACAACGATAGAGGACTATCACGCGAACGGTTCGACAGGACTGGAAGCCGCTTACGGAGAAAAGGCTGGAAATATCGCACGGGGTAGGTGTGGCGCATCATCACCAAGATTTCCTGCTCCACCTTCTGGTTCATCCCGAAACTGAACAGCGCCCGTATCTCCGAGTGACGTCCGTATTTTTAAGGTAACATAGGGCATGGTCGCCATCACGGTTTTGTTCCTGTCCCTCGGCCTGGACACGCTCGCCGTGTCCGTGGGCCTTGGGCTGTCGGGCCTGGCCCGAAACCGTTGGTGGCGCGTCGGCCTCACCTTCGCGTTCTTCGAGGGCTTGATGCCTATCGGCGGTCTCATCGTCGGCGCGCGTCTGGGCCGCGCCGTCGGCGTCTGGGCCGACTACGGGGCCGCAGCCTTGCTGATCCTGGTCGGCGTCCTGGCGATCCGAGAGGCCCTGTCCAATGACGACGATGATGACAAGGCTTCGTCAGTCGAGGGGCGGCAGCTTCTGCTGACGGCCCTCTCCGTCAGCCTAGACGAGCTGGCCGTGGGCTTTTCGCTGGGCGTCCTGCACACCCCCATCGGCCCCGCTCTCGCCTACATCGCCGTCCAAGCCTTCGCCGTGACCTTTCTCGGCCTGTCGTTCGGGCGGCGTATCGGGGGGCGGCTCGGCGAGCGGGCCGAGCTGGTGTCGGGCATCGTCCTGACCCTCCTAGGCGTGGCGCTGGCGGTCAACGCCGCGATGGGGGGCCACCTGCTGTGAGCACGGGGACAACTCACGAAGTGGAACAAATCGCACGCAAAGCCCCTGTTCAAGCCTCTCGTCTGGACCGCTTTTCGTTCTCACAGAGCGAAGTTGGGCCAACAGGCGTGGGATCAGTCTCGGCCCCGACTGGCCCGCTGGCGGTGGTGATTCGCTTCGGAAGGCCGCATGAGCCTGGCCGTTCGGCGGACCGCATTCTCTGTCTGAGAGAGTTCCTTGTCGCGCAGGCCGTTATAACTCCACACCTGGAAGGTCCGTCCGCTACGGGTGACCTTGATCATCAGGTGACCAATGTCGTCTGGGAACAGCAAGGTGGGGTCGGAGTACCCGCTCTTGCGTGTGAAGAAGCCGCTCTTTTCCAGAAAGCGCGCCAGCCGCACGAACGCCGCCGAAGCCTCAGGATCGCCGCCCGCTGGCCGCCGCAGCACGATGTGCTCGCTCTGCCAGTCATAAGCAGGGCCGCCTGGCACCCGCTCCAGCACGACCTGGGTGATCGGCCCCCGAGGGACCGACGGCTCGATGGTCGGCGGGGGTGGCGACACGGATGGGGCCGCGATGCGAGGGGCAGGGGCAGTTCCCGCCTGCGAGCTTGCCCGCTGCACGTCGGCCCCCGCCCCGACCAGAATGACTGCGACGCCCCAGGCGGCCCGCACCGTCGGCCTTGTTCCCATTCTCACTCACCCGTTTCCCTACTTTGCTCGTCTTTCAAAGGACGACCTAAACACATTCGCCGCCGCCGCCCAGGAAACC
>JANLUQ010000376.1:0-6164 GCA_031363565.1 Armatimonadota bacterium
AGGGCGCGGCAAGCGGCGCCCCTACGCCTCGTCCTTGCCGTTCCCCGTTGAATCTGGCTCTCTGGCTGGCCTTGACAAATCCGCCGATGTGTGATATTCTTAGGGAGCGAAGTTAGACAAATACTTCACACATAGAGACTATTAGACTGACTTTGTAAGGAGCAGCAAGTGCATTGCCACGACTGCACCACGGTCAACACCGTGGACAGCAAATACTGCAAACAATGCGGTGCCAAGATCAATGACGGATACCGGACGATGATGCTGTCGGTCCAGGACCTTCCCGTCGGCCAGGATGAGGAGGCTGTAGACCGCCTGACCCGCCTGCTCGACATGGCTTTCTGGCACAATGAGGCGGGCAACATCGCCGCAGCTATCACAGCGAGTGAGGCCGCGCTGGCGATTAACCCCAACTCCACTACGGCACACTCCCTGCTCGGGTCACTATACGAGAAGAAGGATGATGACGCCCAGGCGATCCACCACTTCGAGGCGGTTCTGGCCCTGAACCCGGACAGTGCCGCCGATGCCTCCAAACTGGACCAGCTCCGGCGCGGCGTCCATGTCAAAGCAGTCGCGCCGCCGATCGCGCATCAATTGGTGCCGCCTGTTCTGATCAGACTAGGCCCGACATTGCGCCAGAAATGGGGTGGATTGGCCGAAAGCGGTGTGCTGCAGGCCAACCTCCAGCGGCGCCCGCTTTATGCCGCCGGCGCAGTCACGGCAGGCGTCCTGCTGATGGGCCTGCTCTTGACCAAGCCCTGGCCAAGCGTGCAGACCGTCACGTCCCCCGTCCCCGCGCCCCCACCCATCGCTGTTGTGGGCCGTTCAGCCTTCGCCGGCGGGATGGCCTCGGTCGCGCAGGCCGCCGCGCCACTTGTCTTGACGCCTGCCCCGTCCTCGGGCGGGCCTTCCTACCCCGCCCCGCTGCTGACCTCACATGACCCTTTCGCCGGGCGTGTGCCGACGGCCGCGCCGCCCGCCGCCTCGCCCCTCTGGTCCCTGCCCCCCGTCCCGTCCCGTGCGGCGGCCCGGCGGCGCCGACAGGCCGGCCCCAACCTGCCACCGCTGCTCCTGGCTGCCCTGCCGTCGTCCGGCTCTGATGGCGGCCTTGCCCCCGCGCCGGTCACGCTCCCGGTGGGCGCTCGGGTACCACTGGTCTCCCTCGCCTCTATCCCGCAGCATACAGTCGTCGTCAGCTCCTTTCAAGGGGCGGGTGGGGACCAGCCTGCCCAGCCCGAAGTGCCCTCGCACATCCGTATCACCGTTCACCAGGACACGGACAGCGGCAACGCTCCCGTGACTTCGGGTGGCGGTGGTCAGAGTGGCGGTGGTCAGAGCGGCGGCAGCGCGAAAGCGGCCTCCGACCAGGAAAATGCCCTGTCCTTGCAGCAGGGCGGTGAGTTCAAGCAGGCACGCCTCGCCTATCAGCGCGCCATCCGCGCTTATGAGGCGCAGATCGCTTCCGGGCAGGATGTGGAGACAGCCCAGCGCGGCCTCGCCGCCTGTCAGACAGGACTTCAGATTTGTCAGCAAAGCCAGTAGCCGCCCACCTCGGCCTGGCCGCCCTGTGCCTCCTCGGCAGCGGCCTGGCCCCCGTTCACGCCAAAGCGCCCCTGCCGACCGTGCTGCTTTACCCGGCCTCCTCCACCGATGTCCCCGCCCTGGTAGATCTGCGGACACGCCTCCGGCTGGACGGCATCCTCCAGGCATTGACCTATGACCCCGACTCGGCTTCGGTCAAGCGGGTGGCGGCAGAGACCTCGCATCCCGAATGGCTGAATGGGCCGCTCTCCGACACTGCGCGTCTGGCCCTGGCCCGCGCCCTAGGCGTGGCCTTCTACGTCGTGGTCAGCCCCGGACGCCAGAGCGACAGTACGCATGTCGAGCTAGTCCAAACGGCCCCGCCCGCGCTCACATTCGACTGGTACGGTGTCAACCGGCAGTATGGGGCGCGCGCTTTGGAGTCTCAGGCCCAGGCCGCACTCGGCCCCGCATCCTCGGCCACCGGCAACACTGCGCCTGCATTAGTCGTTCCTGACCTTGCACCCGTGGTCGCCCCTGTTCCCGCGCCTGTGGTGGTCGCCCCTGTTCCCATCGCTCCTAAGCCGCTCGTGACGGCACCGCCGCCTCCCGTTGCTGACACCATCAAGCCGATTCCCGCGCCGGAACCTGCCCCCGCCGTCAAGCTGATACCAGCACCCACAGCAGCACCCATCGCTGCGCCGGTCATCAAGCTACCTGCGCCGATTATTGTTCTATCTGCGCCGATATCTGCTCCGGCCGTCACTACGCCTGCGCCGGTGCCCGCCCCTGACGTCAACGCGCCCGTCTTCCAGTCGCACAAAGCCGCTCCGCCCGCGTCGGCCAAGTCTCCCCGTTCCTCTGTTCCCCTTGTGGCTGCTCTGCCGCCGCGTGGGGATCACTTCACTCCGGCCCCGCAAGAGGTGACTACCACGCCTCCTGTCCAGCCTATCCCCGCCCGCGATACCCTCCCCGTCGTCAAGCCGATGCCCAAAGCGGAAGACCTCGCGGCCATCGCACCACTGATGAAAAAGGGGGACAGCGCGCTGGAAGGTGGGGATGTCGTCGGCGCCATCGCCTTGTATCGCCAGGCCGTCAACGGTGCTCCCCTGAGCCTCGTCCCGCGCCTCAAGCTCGCACAGGCATACCAGAAGGGCGGACTGAGCGAGAAGGCCCTCAGTGAGGCCCAGCGCGCGCTCGAAATCGCGCCGGATAACCAGCCCTTGCAGCAGTTCCTCTCTCAGTTGGACCAGGAAAACGGCACCTCCGACGGTACTCTCACCCGCTACCGCGTTCAGATTGACCGCAGCCCCGATGATCCCGCTGCCCATTCTGGCCTAGCCGAAGCGCTGTGGAACAGTGGCGACCTGAGCGGGGCTGAGACCGAGTACAAAGCCGCAAAGCGCCTCGCGCCCACCGGTGACCACTCCGCCGCTGCCCACCTCGCCCAGCTTTACGCCACCCAGGCCCGCTATGATGATTGCCTGGCCGTGCTTCAGGAGGCCGGCAAGGACGGCTACGCGCTGGCCCTCAAGATCATCAAGAACCGCGCGGATACCCTCAGCAGCACCATCGAAGCCTCCCGCGACGCCTTTACCGGAGGCAAAAGCACACGCGAGCAGTTCTACGATGGGGCCAAGACGACCGATGCCCAGGCACAGGCACTGGCTAGCTTTGTCGCTCGCGTCACGCCCCCTCCCGAGTATAAGCTGTCCCACCTGCACCGGATGCTCTCCACTAACCTGCTCGCGCAGGAGGCGGCGACATTGCGGGCCTTCATCGAGACCGGCGACACCAAGCAGAGTGACAGCGTCTCCAAACTGGAAAAAGCCGCCCAGACCGAGATGCTCACCGCCCAAGCGGCGGAAGAGAAGATGGGCCTTTGGGGCAAGAAATAGTTGGGATAAGAAATAGTTGGGACAAGAGATAGCCTGATGCCCTTCTGGAACCAATGGCTGCCCGGAGCAGCGGGTGAACCGGCGAACGAGCGTGTCCCGCAGCCGCGCGTCGGGGAGACCGTCCGCCTCCATGCGGCGGGCAACGCCCACCTCGGCGTCTATCATGCCCGCGTCCGCGCCCTCGGCCTGCGCCGGATCATCCTGGATAGCCCCGAATCGGTCGGGTTCTCGGAAGAGGCGGATGACTTCGCCCCCGCGCTCCCCACGCACACGCCGCTGACGCTTTCCTTCATCCGTGCTGATGACCTCTATCAGTGCGAGACCCGCGTCGTCGGGCCAGCCAAGGCTGGGACGCTCACCGTCGCCCGCCCGCGCGTCATCACGCGCGTCCAGCGCCGCCAGTTCTACCGCCTGCCGCTTCAGTCGCCGACCGCCTTCCGCGTGCGCGGCGAGACCGGCAGCACCGCACCCATCGCCGCCCGGCTGGTCAACCTATCCGGCGGCGGCGCGCTGCTGGCCTCTCCTAAGCCCGTTTTGGGCGGTTTACGGGTCAGCGTCCGTATCCCGACCGGTAAGGCGGGCGACCCGCTCGAAGTGGAGGCTGATGCCCTCGACTGCCGCGTGACGACGCACGGCACAGCGCGCACCTACCTTGTCCGCCTGCGCTTCCTCGGCCCGCCGCTGCTGACCGAAGAAGACCGCGACGAGATCGTCGCCTACATCTTCGAGCAGCAGCGGTTCCTCCTGCGGAACCGAAAACTATTGCGGGCGTAAGCCCGTACAGAGGGTCAGAACCGTCGAACCAGGGGGGGTAAACTCATGTTCACCAAGCGCCGTCCCGGTTTCACGCTGATCGAGATGCTGGTCGTCCTCGCAGTGTTGGCCGCGCTTGCCGCCATCCTGTTCCCCGTTTTCGCCTCCGTCCGCCACCGGGCGCGGATGACCGCCTGCGTCTCCAACCTGTACCAGATATCGCTCGCGCTCCATCAATACGCGGCAGACAGCGACGGTAACTATCCGCCGGATGATCCCATCCTCGCGCACACGCCACATCTTGTCTGGACTCTGCTGACGCCTTACACCCACAACGCAGAACTATTCCACTGCCCGGGAGGGTGGGGACACCATGAGAAGACATGGGGGTATGACTACCTCAACGGGTCACTGCCGGCTTTCGACAGCGATAGAAGGGTGTCCGGCGAGCGGAGTTTCATCAAAGCGCCCCGACCTGGCTCAGGAACTGTGGTCGTGCTCTGCAACGTCCATTTCCCACACTGTGGCGAAGACTGCTATACCGAGGACCCTCAGGAAACTGGGAGGGTAGTCATCGTCCGTGAGGACGGATCCACGAGCCAGATCAAGAGCAGCCAGATGGAAGGATGGGTCTACCGTCAAGGGCAGTGGATACCGAGGAAGGGCGTCACCCTACAGCGCGGCGACCTTGTGCGGGCACGCTTCCCCGGTGAGGAGTGGCCGCCGCAGGATTGAAAGGGTGGAGGCAAAAAAAGTGCCTGTAGCCGATTCGCGGGAAGCGTTTCAGCCACAGGCTCCGCCAGAAAAGCGGATCATTAAAAGGAGGACATGCGCTCTTCAACTTACGCAGGGTGGCCTTGAAAAGTTCCGTCAAAGGCGTAACCCATGGATTTTCCCTGTCAGGAATCTGTGTTCCACCCTACCATGCGGGCACTGAGAGTGGATGCTTGCATGATTGTAACCCCACATTAACCCCCTCCAATCCCTTGGCGTTTATTTACGAGAGTCTATCGGCTAGAATAAGGCATGGAAAGTCACGCGCCCCCGCGAACGATCACCGGCGCGGCTTCTCGCGTGGGCCGGATGCCCCTCCCGATCCTCCTGCTGATGATCGGGGTCAACCTTTTGTGGGCCGGCTCGTCCCTCGCGGCCAAGATCGCCCTGCATAGCATCCCACCGATGACTCTGGCGTTCGCCCGGTTCGCGATCGCCGCCCTGCTGATGTATGGCCTTGCCCTCGCGCTCAAAATAGACCTGCGGGTCGCCCGGCGTGACTGGGGCATGTTCTGGGCGATGGGTATTCTTGGCCTCGCCCTGACCTACCTGCTGCAATACCTGGGGCTGCGGCTAACGACGGTCTCAAATGCCGCCCTGCTCCATGCCACCGAAACGGTCTTCCTCTCCCTTTTGGCCTTCTTTTTTCTCCACGAGGCCATGCCGAAGGCCAAGATTGCCGGCATCGCGGTCGGGCTGGTTGGGGTCTATTTGATCATCGCCAACGGATTCCGTCTGCCAGCATTCACCGGTTCGACCCAGGGCAGCCTTCTGATCGCCCTTGCCCTCACCTTCGAGGCCGCATCCAGCATCGTGGGCAAGGGCCTGGTCGCCCGCTACCCTATCCACGCGGTCGTCACCTATCAGATGTTGAGTGGCGCGGTCGCCCTTGCCCCGTTCTCGGCTTATGAGCTGATCCGGACGATCGCCCAGGGGCACGCACTGGCTCTCCCGCCCGCCCCCGCTTTGTGGAGCCTGGCCTACCTCATCCTCCCCTGCACAGTGTTCGGCTATATGGTCTGGTTCACCATACTGGACAAGCATGAGGCCGGTGAGATGTCCGTGTTCCTATTCATCCAGCCCGTCGCCGGCGCATTCCTGGGCGCCTATTTCTTGGGAGACAAGATCACCGCGTTCACCATAATCGGGGCTGCCCTCGCCCTCTTCGCAGTCGGCTTAGTCAACCGGCGGCCTTCTGCCTCCCAGCCCTCGCCC
>JANLUQ010000381.1:0-5785 GCA_031363565.1 Armatimonadota bacterium
AGCGGTCACCTGCTTTTGCAGGTTCTCTTTGTCGTTCATCCGCTCGGACAAGCACTGACGCGCCAGCACGGACAATTCGATCTCGGCCATGTTCAGCCACGACCCATGCTTGGGTGTGTAATGCACCTCAAGTTTATCTGCTAACCGCTTTATCGGCCAACCGCTTGGCCTCCGCAGGCAAAAAGGCGCGGTACAAGCTAGCGGGCGTATGCGTGTTAGGGTTTTATTGGGGTCAGGTTGTCCATGACCAGAACGATCTTCTCCGCGTCCGGATGCAGCACATCCACCAGATGCAGGATGACGCGGGCGAAATCCTGGCAGGTGCGCTGGTCGGTCACATGGACGTGGCGCTTCCCCGCCAACGGCTCATAGACCATGAACAAACTGGCCGTCCCGTTCCGCACGTATTCGCTGTCTTGGCGGGCAGGCTGCCCCGCCGTCATTGGGAGCGCAGGCCGCGCGTCAGACAAGAGCTGCTTGCTGGCTTCGTCCAGACAAACCAACGGACGCTTCTCGTCCTGCGGCCTCTGGTAGACCGAGAGCACATCTTCCATGCGGAAGACGAACTCGGCATTCTGTTCAGGCGGGATGCACCAGCACTTCTTTAGCCACGGTTTGATCTCATTTTTTTTAGCGTCTGGCGCACGGTCTCTTTGCCGATGGCATCCACGATCTGCTGCTCGATGAGCGCGTCTTTCAGGAGGCGCAGGCTCCAGCGCTTCTGGCCTTCGGGCGGCGTACTGCATGTGGTGGCGATCAGAAAGGCTTCGGCTTCTCCGTCGAGAACGCGGGCTTTGCGTGTTTCTTGGTCTTTGTGGGCCAGACTTTTGTGCAGGCCGCGCTCGGCAAAGCGCCGGCGAACACGAGTGACGGTGAGCAGGGCGACCTTGACCTGCTGGGCGATGGCGGCATCCTTGTCCGCGCCGCCTTCTTTGGCTACGTCTGCCAGAAGCAGGATGCGGGCGCGTTTGCGTTCTCGCTCGGAGTGGCGCTGGGACTTGCTCAGGCGCAGAAGCTCGGTGCGCTCGGCTTCGGTCAGAGACACATGATATTTTTTCGCGGACATCGGATAAGCCTCCTCAGACTTATCCATTCTACCAGGTTAGTCTAGTAGAATGCAATCAGCTTGACTCAGGGCGTCGCCCATTCTCGCGTTTCAGGATGGTCGCCGAAGTCGCCGTCGGCGTCGGCACACCGGCCTCGTAAAGATGCTGCTTGATATAATGCAGCGTGTCGGAGATCGTCTTGACCTCCACCGCCTTCGTTGGATCGGCCCAATAGAACACCTCCCAATGGAGTACGTCATTGCCGCTATCCACGCCCCGGATGCGGACGAACGGGGCCGGATCGGTCATCACGTCAGCGTTTTCCTGCACGGCGCACAGGGCTTCCCGCCTCACGGTAGCGGTGTCCGCGCTCAGGCTGGTGTCAAAGGCGACGGCGTAGCGCCGCTTGCCGAAGCGCGTGTGGTTGACGACGGAATTAGTGAAGACCTTGCTGTTGGGGATCAGCACAATCTCACCGCTGTAGGTACGCAGACTCGTTGTGCGTATCTGAATGTCTATGACCGTCCCCTCGTGATCGCCCACCGTCACCTGGTCTTGCAGCTCGAACGGGCGGGCGAACAGCAGCAGGATACCGGCGATGAAGTTCTCCAAGATGTCTTTGAGCGCGAAGCCGAGCGCAAAACCGGCGACGCCCAGGCTGGCGATCAGCGTCGTCACGTTGACATTGACGGCGCTGAGGGCGACCAGGATGCCGACGAAAATGGTCAGGAGATAGATGGAACGCACGATCAGCAGGCGCACGGCCCACGGGATATGCTTCACCTGTTCCAGCGACCGCCGCGCGACACGGCGAATGGCGGTGGCTACGGCGAAGAAGAGCGCGAAGAGGACGAGCGCGACCAGTAGCCGGGGGACAAAGGAGACAATGTTGTGCAGCGTGTTTTGCAGGGGTGTTAGAAAATCCTGCCATAAATTGTTCAACGGTAGCCCTCAGTTCGGTGATCTTCTCTCTTGCCGATGTGGCGGGTCTGTTGATGGGGCGATGCTATGGCCCCGTCGTCGGCGTGAGGCTGTCTGCGGACGCTTCCCACAGGAACTTTTGCGCGTCGCATTCCCGCGTGATGATGGTGCGGACGTGCAGGCTCACGTCGCTGCGCCCCGTCGCCTGCCTGATCTGCGCTTGCAGCCGGGCACAGGAGGCCGGCTGGATGACCCAAGGGGCGCGGACGACGGCAACCAGCGTCAAGTTCGTTCCGAAGCCGCTGACCCGCAGATCGGTGAGATTAGCCGCGCCGTTACTCTCGATGGTCTTCCGCACGATTTCTTTCGCCTGCGACCGCAGCACTTCTTGGGCGAGCGTCGCCTGGAAACTCCGACCGAGGAAGATCGCCAGGCCAACCAGCAAAACGACGCTCGGCGCGAAGCGGCGCAGCAGGGTCCCTCTATCCAGGTGAACCAGGCGGTGAAAGCCGTTGATCCAGAACACCAGCGAAGTGACGGACTGGATCGCCACGAAGTTCGTCAGGAACAAGAGAAACGCGCCGCCGCCTTCCCGATACAGCCCGTGCGCCATGCAGATACCGCAGGAGCAGAGTGGCGGCACGAGCGCGGTAGCGATGGCGACGCCCACCAGCCCGGCACTCAGGCGCGGTGAGGTGGTGGCATAGGCCCCCGCCGCTCCCCCGGCCAGCGCGATCACCAGGTCCAGAATGTTAGGAGCCGTCCGGGCCAGGATCTCACTGCCGGGCGAGACTCCTTCATGCAGCTTGCCGATGAGGAATCCTACCACTAGCACGAGCAGCACCCCGCTCACTTCGGCCACGAACGCCTTCCTCAGCAGCGATTGATCGCCGTCCACCAGAGCTAGGGCGATGCCGGTAATCGGCCCCAGCAGCAGCGCGATAATCATGGCCCCGATGACCACCGCCGTACTGTTTTCCAGAAGGCCGTAGCTGGCGACGACAGCGGCCAGCGCGTTCATCACCAGGTAAGGAATGCTCAGGGCCGCACCCTCATGGATTTTTCGGCGTACCGTTTGTTGTTCCTGCACTTGCGGCTCTTCGGGGGGCGGCAGGATTATCCCCGTCCCCAACGCCTTAGTATCCAATCGGCTCATACGATCCTTTCCTTGGCAAAGCGCTCCGTCCTGACGCGACCAGCGTTTAGACACGCAGGCCCAGTTTTTTCAGTAGCAGTGGCACCGTCAACCCCTGCACCAATACCGAGAAGGCCACCACCCCGAATGTTGCGATCACGATCTCATCGCGCAGTGCGAGCGCACGCGGCAGCGAGAGGGCAAGCGCCAGCGCCAACGCCCCGCGCAGCCCGCCCCACCAGAGAACGTGTTGTTGACGCAGCGGCACCGCCCATCGGGAGCGAACGAACGGCAGGCAGAGCGGATAGACTGCCAGCGCCCGCCCAATAATCACCAATACCACCGCCACCAGTAGCGCAGCCATGCCGAGCGTCGCAAACGGAATAGCTGCCGCCCGCAAACCGATCAGCAGAAAAATAAGCGAGTTCGCCAGGAACGCTGTGAACTCCCAGAAGTCCAGCACGAAGGCCCGGCCCCGTTGCGTCAGCGGATTAGCTTCTTCATCCTTGCACAGCACCCCGAGGTTCCCCATCACCAGCCCCGCCGCCACCACCGCCAGCACCCCCGAGACGTGGAGGTGTTCGGCCAGCAGGAAGGAGCCATAGGCGGCGGCAGTGGTCAGCGCGGTTTCCACCAGATAATCTCCTGTCCGACCTGTCAAGAGAATGGCCGCCCCACCGCAGGCAATTCCCGTTAAGACGCCGCCGCCCACCGTCAGCGCCAACCCCCGCGCTACGCTCGCCGTCGTCACCGGCTCGCCGCCAGTCGCCAGCGCCCACGCCAGCACTACGGCAAAAAATACCGCCGCCACGCCGTCATTGAGTAGGCTCTCACTTTCCACCAGCAGGCGCAGCCGCCCGACGACGCCAGTGTCCTTGAACATGGCGATCACGGCCACCGGATCAGTCGCCGCGATGAGAACGCCGAACACCAGCGCCGACGGCCACGGCCAGCCGAGAAGGTGCTGCATTCCCCAGGCCACGAAGAAGGCCGAAACCACCACGCCCAGCGTCGCTAGCGTGAGTACCGGCAGCGTATCGCGGCGCAGATCCTTCCAGTGAATGTTCAAGGCCGCCTCAAACAGCAACGGCGGCAGGATCACGTCAAAAATCAATTCCGGGGTGAGCGTCACCCCTGCATTGATCCGGGTTAGAGCGAGGCCAAACCCCGTTATGACCAGGCCCACCGTGTAGGGCAGATGGAGACGGCGAGCAATGAGCGCCACGAGAATAGCCACGATGAGCAAAAGTACGGTACGGTCGAGAATAAAACTCATTCAATCATTATAGCGGATAATAAGCTCTATCGGCTGCAACCGAAGCCTCTTTTCCTCTCGCCGCTTTGTGTTGATTTTGGCGGCAATGACGTTTTTTGTGGCTCTCAATGAGGCAGCGCCCGGTAGAGTGCAGCCATAACAATTTCATCGAAGCTCCACTGAACTTAGAGGCAGCCCAAGCCACTCATGCTCTTTAGCAATGAGCCATTTCCTCCGACAATAGACGTTGTAGGAGTTCTGCCTTCGGCATCGGAGAAAACATAAATGCATTATCATGGGTTGATCTGGCTGCTCGTTTTCGCACTCGCTTTCCGGTACGGCCTCCCCTGGCTCTTCGCCCACCAGAGGAAGAAGCGCCTCGCCGCGTCCGGTATCGCGGACATTGACACGATGAACGGCAAGGCGTTCGAGGAGTACCTTGAAGTGCTGTTCGGCAAGCTCGGCTACAAGGTGGAGCGCACCCGCTATGTCGGGGACTATGGCGCGGACCTCATCACGCGCAAAGACGGTGTGAAGACGGTCATTCAGGCCAAGCGGTACGGGAAGGCGGTCGGCATCAAGGCGGTGCAGGAGGCGGTCGCTGCGAAAGGGATGTACGGCTGCACGGAGGCAATGGTCGTGACCAACAGCAGCTATACGCGGGCGGCGGTAGAGCTGGCGCGGGCAAATCGCGTAGTGCTATGGGATCGGGACCGGCTGGTAGAGACACTTCTGAGTGTCCAGGGCGAAACCGGGGCCATGCCGCTGGCAACACAGACGCCCGCCCCTCAACTGCCCCTGACTAATCCCCTAGCCAGTGTAGCCCCGACTTGTGCGACTTGTGGGGTTCAAGTTTCCGAGAAGGTGCAGCAATACTGCATGGCACACTCGGAGCGGTTCAGCGGAGCGATCCACTGTTTTGAGCATCAGAAGGTAGTTCGGCGCAATGCGGTTTAGTAGACAGTAGATCTCTTACATAAGTCTCCCCAGGGCTGAACCCCTGGGCTTTAGAAAAGCAATCCTCCGCTTGAAGCACTGGCTACCCGGAGGGCGCGGGCGAAGAGAGATCGTTCTGAGCCGAATTCCGGTGCCCGCGAAGGCGGGGATTTGCTCTGTTACAGCCCTGCCGTTTAGGGCAGGGGACTTATGCAAGAGGTCTAGTGAGAATGTTGTCAGCAAAAGGGCCGGGCGCAATGCGCCCGGCTCTCCCTGCTTCCGAGTATTTCACGCGGCCAACTTCAGTCCCTTCACCGCCTGCGCCTCGTATTTAGGCTTGTAGTCGGGGCACTTGTAGCTCTTGGAATACTCTTTGGGGTTCTCGGCCTCGGCGACGTAGATCTGGGCGGAGTTGACGCCGCACTTCTCGTGGACCCGGTCGTAGTTGCCGCAGTCGTAGCAGCGGCGTAGGATTGTCCAGCAGACCGAGCA
>JANLUQ010000391.1:0-5361 GCA_031363565.1 Armatimonadota bacterium
ATCAAGAATTTCCCGGACGCCGTCCTCGTCCGGCAGGCCTTGGAGAAGGTGCCGTGCCTCATCGTCCAGGATATGTTCCTGACCGAGACCGCGAAGCTGGCGAGCGTGTTTCTGCCGGCCTGCTCCTTCATTGAAAAGGACGGCTCGTTCACCAATATCGAGGGCCGTGTACAGCGCTTCAAGAAGGCTGTCGAGCCGCGCGGCCAGAGCAAGGCGGATTGGCAGATCATCTCCGAACTCATGTCCCGCCTGGGCAAGCCCGTTCCCTACTTCTCGCCGCGCGATATCCGCCGCGAGATCAGCCGCGTGATCGCTTCCTAAACAAACACTATGGATCTGGCAACCTTCTTTCACTACTTTTTCAATGTGGACCCGATCCACACCAGCACGGGGATGCTTCCCGCAAACCTCTGGTGGATCGAGTCCATCCGTGTCGTTGTGCGCGTCCTGATTGGGGTCTTCTCGATCCTGCTCGTCGTGCCGCCGCTCGTCTGGTGGGAGCGCCGCCTCCTCGGCTGGATGCAGCAGCGACAGGGGCCAAACCGCGTCGGCCCGTTCGGCTTGCTCCAGACCATCGCCGACGGCCTGAAGCTGCTCTTCAAAGAGGATATGAACCCGACCAACGTAGACAAAGTCCTGTTCATCCTCGCGCCGATTATCTTCTTGATCCCGTCACTTGTCACGGCCGCCGTCGTTCCCTGGGGCCCGAGCTACACCTGGGGCGCCGCCGCGCCGAATGTCAATGTCGGAGTCCTTTACATGCTGGCCTGGTCCTCACTCGCTGTCTATGGCGTCGTTCTGGCAGGCTGGTCATCGAACAACAAATACTCGCTGCTGGGCGGCCTGCGGTCGTCGGCGCAGATGATCTCCTATGAGCTGGGCATGGGCCTCGCGATTATTTCCGTCGTCCTGCTCTCGGGCAGTCTGAGCCTGCAAGAGATCGTCAAGCAGCAGGGCTTCTATCAGATCAGCCCGATGCTGACCCATTACGGTATCGCGCTCCCGGCCTGGAATGCCTTCAAGTTCTTCCCGCTTGGCTTCATCGCCGCCTTGATCTACCTAGTTTCCATGCTGGCAGAAACAAACCGTGCGCCCTTCGACCTGCCGGAAGCGGAAACGGAGCTGGTCGCGGGCTACCACACCGAATACACGTCCATGAAGTTCGCAACGTTCTTCCTGGGGGAGTATGCCAACATGATCGTTGTCAGTGCCATCGGGTCCACGCTCTTCCTCGGCGGGTTCCACGCCCCGATCCCCTGGCTCGATCAGCTGCCGCAGGGCATCGTCAACGTGTATATGTTCAACGCAGCGGGGGGGCGGGACATTGCCCATTGGGGCATCCCGTGGGTGACGCTCATCGTCAATTCCCTGCTGCCGGTCGTCTGGCTGACGATCAAGATTCTCGCCGGGCTGTACTTCTTCATCTGGATTCGCGCCACTATGCCCCGCCTGCGCTATGATATGCTGATGAAGATCGGCTGGCAGGGCATCCTGCCCATCGCCCTTGTCAACGTGTTGCTGCTGGCTGTTGCTCTTGCTTTGGGCTACCCCATCGCGCTGGCGGCCTGGGCTGTGGTCTTCCTGATCAGCCTGTTCTTCTTTGGCAAGAGTAAGCCGCTCCAGGCTTTCGCGACCAATTCGCGGCGGAGCGAGACGATTGAGCTTCATTCCACGCCTCAGCCATACCGCATCGTTGCGGAGAATCCCGGCTATGGGGCGCAGACACTGCCTCCCGATGCTCGGATCGGCGGCTTCCCGATCGCCACCAACGAGCGCGAGGCCGATATCATTGATGACGCGCTGACCTCTCGGCGCTGACGATTAGAAAAGGACAACATCCCCATGAGCCTCATGGATGACATAAAAGCCCTCGCGGGCGAGATCAAAGCGCCTTTCACGGGAATGCGGATCACGCAGGGCGCTTCGCACGAAGCGCGCGTGACTATCCAGTATCCGGAAGTGCATCGCCCGATGCCGCGCCGGTCGCGCTGGCGGCATGTCTTGAACCGCTACGAGAACGGCCTTGAGAAGTGCATCGGCTGCTCGCTCTGCGCGGGGGCCTGCCCTGCGAACGCTATCCTGGTCGTTGCAGCAGAGAACACCGAGGAAAACCGCGTTTCGCCCGGCGAGCGCTATGCCGCGCAGTATGAGATCAACATGCTTCGGTGCATCTTCTGCGGCTACTGCGAGGAAGCCTGCCCAACACAGGCCGTGCAGCTCAAAGACCTCTGCGAGCTGGCCGAATATAACCGCAAAGACACTATCTACACCAAAGAAATGATGCTGGTCGCCGATCCGACCCTGTAAGGACCCGCCGGGCCATCCATGGCCCGGCAGATTCCGAGACGATACTTTATGACTCCGCAGCTTATCCTTTTCGGCGTTCTGGCCGCTATCACCGTCGTATGCGGTATTGCCATGATTTTGGTGGACAACCCGGTCCGCAGCGCCCTCTATCTTGTTCTGGTTCTGTTCAGTGTCGCCCTGCTGTTTCTGTCCCTGCACGCGGTCTTCATCGCCGCTGTTCAGGTCATCGTCTATGCCGGCGCGATCATGGTGTTGTTCATCTTCGTCATCATGCTGCTGAACCTCGGAACTCCAGAACGCATCATAGACCGATTGAAGCCACAGCAGCCTTTGGCGGTTATAGCGGGGCTGGCCATTGTCGCTGTCATGGCGACAATCATCGTCGCTGCCCCTGCTCACTCGCAAAGGCTCTCCACCGCACTCGTCGGGCCACAGGAAATCGGGCTGGGACTGGGGCCAAACAACCCCGGCCTCTTCTCATCCAGTTGGACATTCCCCTTTGAGGTCGTCTCCATCCTCCTGCTTGTCGCTGCCGTCGGTGCAGTCATGCTGGCGAAGAAAAGGATATAGGCATGACGAACCAGTACATTCCTCTGGATTACTATTTGATCCTGAGCGCCATGCTGTTCACCATCGGCGTCGTCGGCGTCTTGATCAAGCGTAACCCCATCGTCATCTTCATGTGCGTTGAGCTGATGCTGAACGCCGTCAATCTGACCTTTGTCGCTTTCTCCCGCTACCGGGGCGACCTGGGGGGCCAGATAATGGTGATCTTTGTCATGGCCGTTGCCGCCGCCGAAGTCGCCGTTGGCCTGGGCATCCTGGTCTCGATCTTCCGCAACCGAACGTCCATCAATGTGGACGAGATTGATTTGATGAAGGGGTAACCCCCCTCGCCCCTGTTCTCCTCTGGAACTCGGGACCTACTTCTGGAGTTCACATGCCGCACTCTGACCAGACCCTCCTGTACGCCTGGCTCATTCCGCTCCTCCCGCTGATCGGCTTCCTGATTAACGGCTTCCTGTGTCCATTCTTCGGCCTCAACGTGCCGAAGCGCGTTGCCGGTGCTCTGGCGACCGCTGCCGTGTTCGCCTCCTTCGGCATCGCCTGGGTACTGTTCCAGCACGTCCTAGCCGCCGATGAGGCCCACAAGCAGATCACGGTCTACCTTGCGCCCTGGCTGAATGTGCCGACCGACCCGAATGGCATTCACAGCTTCACCGTCAACTTCGAGATGCTGATTGACCCGCTCTCGGTCTTGATGATGCTCATCATCACGGGCGTCGGCGGCCTTATCCACCTCTATTCGACCGCCTACATGGCGGCCGACAAGGGCTATCAGCGGTTCTTCACCTACCTGAACCTGTTCATCTTCTTCATGCTGCTGCTGGTCATGGCGAATAACCTCCTGATGCTGTTCATCGGCTGGGAAGGCGTCGGCCTTTGTTCCTACCTGCTCATCGGCTTCTTCTACGAGAAGAAGTCGGCAGGGGATGCGGCCAAGAAGGCATTCATCGTCAACCGCATCGGTGATGTCGGCGTCCTGATCGGGATGTTCTTCATCTTTCATTACTTCCACACGCTGGACTTCGTGACCGGCTATGGTCTTGGTCTGGGACAGCCTGTGACGGTTGGCATGACCGAGGCCGCGCCGGCACTGACCGCGCTGGCGATGCCCGCCGTCGTCACGACGATGCTCCTGATGCTCTTTTTGGGCTGTACGGGCAAGTCCGCGCAGTTCCCGCTCTATACCTGGCTGCCGGACGCGATGGAAGGTCCGACCCCGGTCTCCGCTCTGATCCATGCCGCCACGATGGTAACGGCGGGCATTTACCTTGTCGCCCGCACCCACGCGCTCTTCGAGCTGTCCGACGCGGCGATGGTGACGATCGCCGTCATCGGCATATCGACCGCCTTCTTCGCGGCCACCATCGGCCTGATGCAGAATGACATCAAGCGCGTCCTGGCCTACTCCACAGTCTCGCAGCTTGGCTATATGTTTGCCGCCTGCGGGGCAGGCATCTTCGCGGCGGGCATGTATCATGTAATGACCCACGCCTTCTTCAAGGCGTGCCTCTTCCTCGGCTCCGGCTCGGTCATCCATGCCGTCGAGCACGCCATGCACGCCTCGCATGGGCATCAGGGAGAGCAGGATGCCGCCCACGCCGAACACGGCGACTCGGCGGGCGAGAAGAGCGGCGGCACTGCCGGTCCCGACCCGAACGACCCGCAGGATATGCGGAACATGGGCGGCCTGCTCAAAAAGATTCCTGTCACCGGCTGGTCCATGATCCTCGCGACGCTGGCGATCTGCGGCATCTGGCCCTTCGCGGGCTACTACAGCAAGGACGAGATCCTCTGGCGGACCTGGCTGGTCTACTCGTCGGTCCCCTGGCTGCACTGGGCCTTTTGGGGTGTCGGCGTCGTGACTGCCCTGCTCACCGCGTTCTACATGACCCGACTGGTAATGAAGACCTTCTTCGGGGCGCCCCGCACAGACGCCGCCCGGAACGCGCATGACTCCAGCCCTGCCATGCTTATCCCCATCGGCATCCTGGCGCTGCTGTCCTTTGTCGCCGGCTGGCCGATCCTGCCGCTGAACTACGAAAAGTTCTCAGACTTCCTGGCGCCCTCGGTCCGGACACCCGGTTATGTCGGGCCAATCGGCAGCGCCATGGCGGAGAAGACATTAGGCCTGGTGACGCTGGGCTTGATCGTCGCGGTCATGGTGGGATGCTTCCTGCGCTACCGGGCGACCAAGAACAATGAGCTGATGCGGCCCGAAGTGCGCGCCAACCACCGCCTGCTCTCCCCCGGCTGGTACAACTGGGCGATCCTGAACAAGTACTTCGTGGATGAGGCATACAACCTCTACTTCGTCAAGTGGGGAAAGATGCTGGCGACCTGGCTGTGGCGCAAGTTCGATGTCGAGGGCGTGGACGGCATCGTCAATGGGGTGGGGGCCTTCGCCGCTTGGTCCGGGCAGCGTGTCCGCAAGTTCCAGAACGGATACGTCCGCTCCTATGCACTCTCAATGGTGACCGGTATCCTGCT
>JANLUQ010000403.1:0-1882 GCA_031363565.1 Armatimonadota bacterium
CAGTCGGTGAATGTGAACCTGCAAATGACGCGCACCGATGGAGACTATAACGACGGCTACGCGGATAACCTTTCCCTGGTCCTGAATCAAAGCCCCGTGCCGGAAGCCTCCACGACGGTCTCCTTCGGCCTGCTGCTTGCCCTGGGGATGGGCGGTCTGGTCGTCGTGGCGAGGAAGCGGCGGAAGGCATGATCCTCTCCGGTCTGATCCTCTCCCCGGCACAAGTGCCGAGGAGAGGATCAGTCCAGAGTCATAAACAAATTGTTCAGAGTCTCGGCCAAAGTCGGGTGGGCCAGGGTCGCGTCCCGTAGGGCGGTATAGGGGAGTTTTCTCATCATGGCGACTGAAATATTCGATGCGATCATTCTCGGGGCGGGCCAGTCCGGCAGTCCTTTGGCGCGTGCCCTGGCGGGAGCCGGGAAGCGCGTCGCCCTCATCGAGCGCGAGGCGGTTGGGGGAACCTGTGTCAACCGGGGCTGCACCCCCACCAAGACGATGGCCGCCAGCGCCCGCGTCGCCTACCTCGCGCGCCGGGGCGCGGACTTCGGCGTCGAAACGGGGCCGGTCACGGTGGATATGGGGAAAGTGCGGCAGCGGAAACGGGACATCGTTACCAGCTTCCGGCAGGGCAGCGAGAAGAGTCTAATGGCGACCGAGGGCGTCACCCTGGTCTACGGCGAAGGCCGCTTTACCGGCCCAAAGGTGGTGGAGGTCACACCGAACGACGGCGGCGAAACGCGGACGCTGACCGCCCCGCAGATCTTCCTCAATACCGGTGCGCGGCCCACGGTCCCTCCGATCGCGGGCCTGGACAGTGTGCCGTATCTGGACTCGACTTCGATCATGGAACTTGACGCCGTACCGGAGCACCTGATCATCCTGGGCGGCAGCTATATCGCCCTCGAGTTTGGCCAGATGTTCCGCCGCTTCGGAAGCCAGGTCACGATCCTCGAAAAGCAGAATCACCTGCTGGGCTATGAAGACCCGGATGTGGCCGAGGAGATGGCGAAGATTTTGACCGAGGACGGCATCGAGATCCACATGGGCGCCTCGGCCTCGCATGTGGAAAAGACGTCTCAAGGCGTCTCGCTGACGGTGAAGATCGGGGACGCCGCGCGGGTGGTCATTGGGTCGCACCTGTTGGTGGCTGCGGGGCGGACACCGAATACGGATATCCTGAACCTCGAAGCGGCCGCTGTCGAGACTAGCGAAACGGGCCATGTCAAGGCCAACGAGCGGCTGGAAACGACGGCTGAGGGCATCTGGGTCCTGGGGGACGTCAAGGGCGGCGCGCAGTTCACGCACATCTCTTATGACGACTTCCGCATCCTGCGGGCGAACCTGATTGACGGCGGGAACCGGACGACGGCGGACCGGCCCACCCCGTATGCCGTCTTCACCGACCCGCAGCTAGGCCGCGTCGGCATGACCGAGACGGAGGCCAGAAAAGCGGGCAAGAACATCAAAGTCGCGAAACTGCCGATGACCAATGTGGCCCGCGCCCTGGAGACGGACGAGACGCGCGGATTTATGAAGGCGGTCGTGGACGCCGACACTTCGCAGATCCTGGGCGCTGCCATCCTGGCCGTAGACGGCGGCGAGATCATGGCCACATTGGAGGTTGCCATGCTGGGGAAGCTGCCCTATACGGTCTTGCGGGATGCGACACTCGCCCACCCGACTTTGGCCGAGTCTCTGAACAACCTGTTCATGACGCTGGACTGATCCTCTCCCCGGCGGGATCTGATCCTCTCCCCGGCGCAAGCGCGGAGCAACTGCACCCGACCGACCCCTCCCCTCGGCGGGATCTGATCCTCTCCCCGGCGCAAGCGCCGACCCTCCCCTCGGAGGGAAGGGGGTGTGGTGGGGCCAGGGCACGTCT
>JANLUQ010000413.1:0-5267 GCA_031363565.1 Armatimonadota bacterium
GTTCCTGCTGAACGGCAAGCGGACCTTCCTCGCGTCCGGCGGAATGGAATACTGCCGCGTCCCGCGCGCCCTGTGGCATGACCGGCTGCTGCGGCTCAAGCGGGCCGGGTTCAACTGCGTGGAAATCTACAACATGTGGAATTTCCACGAGCCGAAGAAGGGGCAGTTCGATTTCGCGGGCGACCACGACCTCGGCGCTTTTCTCAAGCTGGTCAAGGCGATGGACCTGTACGCCATCGTCCGGGTCGGCCCCTACGTCTGCGCCGAGTGGGACAGCGGCGGCTACCCGGTCTGGCTGCGCTTTGAACCGGGAGTGCGCGTGCGCGAGGACAACCCGCAGTTCGAGGCCGCCGTGGACCGCTACTGGGAGAAGCTGATCCCGATCGTCGCCGCCAACCAGATCAATCGGGGCGGCGCGGTCATCCTGGTCCAACTCGAAAACGAGCACCCGAAAGGCTGGGGGAAGGAGATGCCCAACCCCTACTTCACGCACCTGCGCGACAAGGCGGTCGCGCTGGGCCTGCAAGTGCCCTATTTCTTCAGCGGCCTGCACCACGGCTCTGACCCCGCCGGTGACAATCCGTGGAGCAGTGCGGGGCGAACGAATCCCTGGTTCTCGACGGAGTTTTGGAGCGTCTGGTACGACAAGTACAACCAGACTCTGGCCGACGCCGACACCTATGACCGGCGCATGTGGAAGGTGATCGCCTACGGCGGCAACGGCCTGAACTTCTACATGCTGCACGGCGGGACAAACTTCGCCTCGTGGAACGATGATGAAGACACGTCGAGCTACGACTACGGCGCGGCCATCGGTCAGGCCGGCGATCTGCGCCCGACCTTCTACCGCTTCAAGCGGGCGGCGCTGTTCGCCCGCAGCTTCGCCAATGTGCTGGAAAACAGCGACAACGCGACGGACGCCTATCAGGGCGCGTCCACGGACGCGGGCGTTCGCGTGGTCGCACGGCAGAGTCCGGCGGGGACGATCCTGTTCCTGGACAACGGCGGCAAGGAAGCGGTCAAGACCCAGGTAAAGGAGGCTGACGGCACGCTGTTCCCCGCCTCGGGGCCGCTGACGGTCGCGCCGGGCCAGATACTGCCGGTCGTCAAAGAGTATGCGCTGATACCAGGCGTGACGTTGGAGCGGTCTACGCCGCTGATGGGCATCTTCCCCCAGGGTGGCACGACCACTTTGGTCGCCTACGGCCCGCCCGGCGAGCCTTTTGACGTCCGTTTTCGCGTGAGCACACCGGGCGGCCCACCCACGGCCGCGTTCAAAGGAACGTTCCAGGCCGGCCCTCCCCAGCCCTTCTCGTTCCAAGTCGGGGCAGCGACGGTGCGCGTCCTTGCCGTCAGCACCGACACCGCCGACCGCACCTGGTTCGTAGACAACAAGATCGTCATCGGGCCGACATTCATCGGAGACACGGCGACCCAGAACGGGCACCTGAGCCTGATGACGGAGCGCGTCTCGGGTGCCGCCATGGACGGCCGGGTCTACGGGCCGGGGCCGACCCCGACTACCCTACAAGCAGAGGGCCCCGCCGCATTGCTGCCCACCGCCCCGGCCCTGAGTGCCTGGCAGATGCATCGCGGCGACGCCGAAGCCCGGCCTAGCTTCAAGGATACCGCCTGGAAGACGAGCGCCGACCCGCTGCCGATGGGCGCGGACGGCGACTACGGCGCGTATGCCTGGTATCGCACGACCGTCAACGCCCCGAAGGCGGGGACCTATCGGCTGCAAGTCGCGAACGAGGGCGACTGGCTTTCGGTCTTCGTGAACGGGCATCATGCCGTGAGCAGTGCGGTCAAGCGGCCCGTGACGCTCACCCTCCCGGCAGGGCCTAGCCCCCTGGCCGTTCTGGCAACGCACTACGGACGCCCCAAGCTGTTCGGCTACCTCGGCCCAGTTGACAAAGTAGACATCAAAGGTCTGGGCGGGCCGGTCGTCCTCGCCGGCGGCGGCGCTCAGGGTCAGGCGCTCACGACCTGGCGCGTCAAGAACGACAATGCGCCCAATAAGGCCACCCCGCCCGCCGACATGGCCGGGGCGGACTGGCGGGATGCCGCAATCGGCCCAGACGTCTTCAACCGCCAGCGCGGATTCGCCTGGTATCGGACGACGCTGCCCGCCCTTCCAAATACAGGCGGCGCACACCGCCGCCTGCACTTCGAGAACGTGGACGACAACGCGACGGTCTACCTTAACGGCAAACAGGTGGGGACGCACGAGGGGTACGGTCAGCCGTTCGATGTGCCGCTGGATGCGGCTTGGAACGAGGCCGGCCCGAACGAACTGGCGGTTCTGGTCGAGAACACCGATGGGACCGGCGGCATCGGCGGCCCAGCCTCCCTGGAAACGGTGGCGGCAGGGGACGAGACGCCGGTTCAGGGCTGGAAGATGCGGGGCGGCATCATCTACCCCACTTCCGACGCCCGCTGGGCAGCGGCCACCGAGGACCAACCCGACGGCGCACCGGCGTTCTACCGCGCGACCTTCGATACGACCCCGCCAGGCGAGACCGGCCCACACCCGATCCTGCGGGTCACGACGCCGGGACTATCGCGCGGGTTTGTCTGGCTCAATGGTCACAACCTGGGCCGCTACCCGGAAAAGATCCCTGTGGACGGCCTGTATCTGCCCGAATGCTGGCAGAAGAGGGGCCGCAACGAGATTGTTATCTTCGACGAGGAGGGCCACAGCCCCGCCCAGGTGAAAGTGACGGTCGAGCAGGCGGCCAGCCGTGTCGTCGTACCGATGACGGAGAGGTGACAACGGAGAGGCGAGAATGAAAAACATCCCCCTCGGCGCCAAGCAAGTCCTGACGACGTACCGCAAGATCGCCATCGCGAGCTGGCGGCATCCGCGCGACCCCAGCACCTATAGCTGGATGGATCTGCCCGTCGAGGAGGCCGAAGCCTTCCTGAAGGCTTACCCGTCTGATCCGAAGCCCTCGCTCACCTACTTCGTGAGCAAGATCGTGGCGAACTGTCTGGAGGAGCATCCCGACCTGAACCACCTGCTGCGCGCCCGCAACCTCTACCGACGGTCGCAGACGGACATCTTCATCACGACGCTGCTCAACACGGCGCGGGGCAAGGACCTCTCGGGGTTCGTCATCCGGGATGTTCCCGCCCACAGCCTCGCCGCCGTGGCGCGGCTGGCGGAGGAGGCAGTGGGGCGGCTGCGGCGCGGGGAAGATTTCGAGACGGAGCGGATCAACGCGATCACGGCGAAGATGCCGGTCTGGCTGCTGCGCCTGACCATGGCCTTGGAAGACTTTGCACACTACACCCTGAATGTGTCCCTGCGCCGGTTCGGCCTGCCCGACGACCGCTTCGGCTCGGCCATCATCAGCAACTTCGGCGTCCTGGGCATAGATAACGCCCTCGTTCCTCTGTCGCCGTACTGCCGATGCCCGCTGATCGTCGGCATGGGTCGGCCCCGCCCAATGCCGGTCGTCAGGAACGGGGCAGTGGTCGTGGCGGAGTGCATCACGATCAGCTTCACATTCGACCACCGGTACGCAGACGGGGTGCATGGCGGGCTGATGATGCGTCGGTTCCAGAAGATCTTCCTCAAGCCGGGCCGCTACGCCGCCGTCTTCGAGGAGAAGGCAGCAGGAGAAGAGCACGCAGCGAGCCGCGCCGTTACGACCTTTGACGCGCCACCCACGCATCAATCATCTGCCGGGATAGGCTGACCGGCGGCGGCAGGTCCGGCAGCGCGCCGACATCGAACCAGGCGGCCCGCTCCAATTCTGCGGTGTCAATGACGATCTCGCCCCCGGCGTAACGGGCGGTGAAGCCGACCATAAGCTGGTGCGGGTAGGGCCAAGGCTGACTGCCTGCGTAGGCGAGGTCTGTGATCTCCAGGCCCACCTCCTCGCTGGTCTCGCGTCGGACGCAGTCTTCCAGGGACTCGTTTGGCTCGACGAAGCCCGCCAGGATGCTGTGGCGCGTCCCCCACCCCGGTTTCTGGGCGAGGAGCAGGCGCGGGCCGTCATGGATGAGAATCAGCGTGGCAGGCGAGATGTGCGGGTAGGCGGCATGGCCGCAGTTTGGGCAGCACCGCCCCCAATCCCCTCCGCGCGCCTCGGTCCGGTGTCCACAGACGGGGCAGAAGCCACTTGTCCGCCGCCAGTAGAGCATCTGGGAGGCGTAGCCGGCCAGAAGGTATTCTGGGTCGCTCACCGACCCGAATAGGGTCCGCAGGCTGGTCACTGCCCAGCCAATGGGGATGTCCGCGTCCGGGTCAGCTTCCGCTGCCAGGCACGGGACGCCGCCCAGTGTGCCGAGATACAGCGGCTCGCTCAGGTCCAGCATCGCCACGCTCTCGCGGTCGCCTCGGTGCAGTCGGATCGTCTCGCCCTCGGTCCGGGCGAGCGGTTCCCCTTTGAGGAACGGCAGCCAGAGGGCGGGACCGGGGGCGGCTTGGGCAGGCGGATACGCGCGGATAAAATCCGCCGGGACATCTTGCTTCAACTTATCTCTCATCTATCGCCTCGACGGGAGGCAGAAATCGGGAAGTCTTCCCGGGAACCGCAAAGGATTTGCACTGATCGAACTGCGTGTGGTCATCGCGACTATCGCGATCATCGCCGCCATTCTCTTTCCGGTCTTCCAGAAGGTGCGTGGGAATGCCCGCCGCACCTCCTGCTCGTCCAACCTCAATTAGATCAGTCTGACGATCACGCAGTGTACTCAGGACAGCGACGAGACCTTGCCGACGCGGCGGCTCGGCATCACGGACCGAACGGAGTACGGGTCGTAGCGCGCGACGATCTACCCATTCGTCAAAAGCGGGGCGTGTTCCGGTGCCCGTCAAACCCCAGGAAGGGTGTCACCGACTACAACGTGGGCCTGCCGAACTCGACCGAGCCGACCAGCCTGACGGTCTCCTATGCCGCCGCCCGTTATGATGGGGCAGGGCTAAACAGGGGCTTCGCGTCAGCAAATGACCGTACCAGGGCGATGCAGATATTGACGGCGTCCGCCCAATATTACAGGTCGTAGAGGGCCGGGGTAGGTGGCATACCTGCCCCGGCCACTCGGCCTACTTGTTGCCCGCCGCCAGGCCCTTCTCGGTGAGGTAGACGTAGCTCCGGCGCACCGCCTCCCACATGTCCGTGTCGCAGCGGTCCAGCTCCACAATCAGCCATCGGAGGACGTTCGGGTCAGCCGCGCCGATCGTCCCGGCGATGTCCACCTTGCCATCGCCGACGGCGGTCATGGCGCTATCTTTTTCCAGGCTGCCGTCTTTGATA
>JANLUQ010000416.1:0-3774 GCA_031363565.1 Armatimonadota bacterium
AGATCGCCGCCGCCTCCTGGCGTCTGCGTCGCCTCCACCGCTGGCAGGCCCAGCTCTTTGAGGATGAGACGCTGACCGAAGATGAGCGCCTGGACAAGCTCGACAAAGTGCTGCGTCATGAAATCCACCTGCACCGGCAGATTGACACCGCCGTCAAGATGCTCAACAAAGACGTGCCACAGCTCTACACCCGCCGAGTCCGCGACCAGGTCCTGCTGGACATGATGCTGTCCGAACGCGAGTGCCGCGAGAGCGCCCGCGACGAGACCGAAGTGGACCTGGAAACGCGCGGACGACTCCGCCGCATCAGTAAAGCCACCGAGGCCGCCGCCCTCGCCCTCTCGCGCGCTCCCCTAGACACCGCCCTGCTGACCGACGCCGAAAACTGCCAAAACGAACCCCCCGCCCATCCCGCACCCGCCGACGAGCCGGAACTCCACGAGCGCTATCTGGGTCAGCCACCCGATGCCTGCGACTGGGACATACTAAGCTGCCGGAACAAACCCACCCCTCCTATCCGGCCACTCCGAACCCCTTCCCTCCGAGGGAAGGGTGGCACGCTCGCGTGACGGGATAGGATCACTTCACCTCATACCGCCCGCCCGCCTTCGTCGCGAACTCACGCACGCCCGCCGCCGACCGCAGGCGGCAGGTCCCGCCCGTCAGCGAATGGATTACCGCACTATGCAGCTTGCCGCCCTGCCAGGTCATGTCCACCACGAAGCCGCCGCGCGCCCGCAGGCCCGTCACCGACCCCGAGGCCCAGGCGGGAGGCAGGGCCGGCAGCAGCGTGATTTCGCCGTCCTGGCTTTGCAGCAGCATCTCCGCGACCCCGGCCGTGATGCCGAAGTTGCCGTCCAACTGCACCGGCGGGTGCAGCCCGAACAGGTTCAGGCTGGTGTTCCGGTCCGAAAGGAGCTGCGCGAGCTGCCGGTGCGCGTTGTCGCCGTCCGCCATCCGCGCGAACAGCGCCGTGCGCCAGGCGAACGACCATTCCCGGACGTCCCCATCGTCACCGCGCGCTTGCAGCGACTTCTTTGCCGCCGCCATCAGGGCGGGCGTGCCGCCGAGGGTGAACTGATGCCCCGGATAAACCCCGAACAGGTGCGAGGTGTGCCGGTGGTGGTCATTTGGGTCATCGCTGTCCTCCATCCACTCCTGGAGCTGGCCCCAGCGCCCGATCTTCGGCACGACCAACTTATCGCGCAGCGCGGCGACCTTCGCCCGGTACTCAGGGTCAATGCCCAGCGCCTCGCTGGCCTGAATAGTATTGGTGAACAGGTCCCAGACGATCTCCTGGCTGTAGCTGACGCCATCCTCCGTCGGGCCGTGCTCAGGAGACCAGGCGTTCGGGACGACCAGGCGACCATCCGGCAGCGCCTTCAGGTGGTCCTCCCAATACTCACAGGTCTCGCGCATCAGCGGGTAGGCCGTCGTCCGCAGGAACGCCTTATCTACAGTGAAGGCATAGTGTTCCCAGAAGTGCTGGCAGTACCAGGCATTAGCCGTCTTGTCCCAGTTCCAGCCCATGCCGCCCGTGATATTGTGGGAAGTGCGGATCGCCCATCCGCGCGGGGACAGCGCCCCATCCGGCGTCTTCAAGTCCGCCGATGCCGCCGTCGTCTTGCGCCAATCGGGGAGCTGGCTCTGGACCAGATCGAAGAATGGCAGGTGGCACTCCGGCAGCCCCGCGACCTCGGCGGGCCAGTAGTTCATCTGCACATTGATGTTGGCGTGGTAGTCGCTGTGCCACGGCGCATCATTGCTGTCATTCCAAAGCCCCTGCAAATTCGCCGGCAGCGAGCCGGGGCGCGAACAGGAGATCAGCAGATAGCGGCCATATTGGAACAAAAGCTGCTCCAATTCCGGGTCGTCCCCCGACGCCGCCTGCACCTTCCGCTGATCCGTCGGCAGCGCGCGTCGGGCAGCGGGGGAGGCGCCCAGGTCGAGATGCACCCGCCCAAACAGCGGCTGATAATCCGCCAGATGCGCCGCCTGCAAGGCGTCATAGGACTTGCCTGCCGCCGCCTCCACCTGCCTAGTGACGCGCGGGGCCGGGTCATCCCCCAGATACTGCCGGGCCGGGTCCATGACATAGCTCGTGCCCGCCCCCACCAGCAGGGTCAGGCTGTCGCACTTCGCGAACACGAGCCGGTCGCCCATGGCCGTGACCGTCCCGCCCTGGTGCAGCACCGCCAGCCGCGATGCATAGCGGATACCATTGGCGAGCGCCCCGCTGAACCCCAGGGTGTGCCCGTCACCCGCCGCCGCGCCGCCATGAGCGTCCGCCAGCGCCGCGGAACCCGAATAGCTTCCCGGCTTGTCGGCAGTGAAACGGACTACCAGCACCTGGTCCGGGTGACTCGCGAAATACGCGCGGCGGTACTGGATGCCGTTCGCCCGGTACACCACCTCCGCCTCGGCGCGGGCCAGGTCCAGAGACCGCCGGTAATGGGTCGCCGCGTCCATCCCCTCCAGGTGCAGGCGCAGGTCCCCCAAGGTCTGATAGCCGCCCATGCTGTCGTAATCGCCCGAAGGGTTTGCGCCCCCCGTCCACAGGCTGTCCTCGTTCAAGACGACCCGCTCGTCCGCCACCCCGCCGAAGACCAGTCCGCCCATCCGGCCATTGCCGACCGGCAGGGCCTCGTTCATGGCGCTCTCGGCGGGCCGCGTGTACCACAGCGTCAAAGCCCCCGCCGGGGGCGCGTCCTCCGCCCCATTCCTTGGCGGCCCGGCGGCACGCGCCCCGATAGGCAAAACGAAGACGGCCAGCAGAAGCGCGACACAGATAAGGATAACCATAGTGGTAGTCTACACCAAAACCGCCCTTTCCCGCTATCCCCGAAACACCCTTCGAAGCTCCGAAGGGGCGGCCCATCGGGCCGGGTTCATCGCTGGCACAGACAACGGGTACAATCCCCTTATGCCCGACACCGCCCTGGAACTGACCCGCACCCCCGTCAACCGCCCCGCCGACTTCGCGGCCTTCTGGCAGGGCGTTCAGGCCGAACTCGCCGACGTGTCCGTGGAATGGGAGCGCCTGCCCGGCGCGGGCGGCGAAACGACTACCCACCATATAGATTGGCTGCGCTTCTCCTCGGCGGGCGACATCCTCGTCTACGGCTGGCTGGCCGTGCCGAAGGCGCCGCCCACGTCGGCCCGGCGCGGCTACCTCTGGCTGCCCGGTTACTCCCTCGGCAGCCCGCCACCCGGCCCCGAAGCCCTCTACCCGGACACGCTGACGTTCGGCCTCAACCTGCACGGCGGCCTTCCCGACACGCCCTACGTTCACCCTAGCGCATCCGGCGTGGACTACATCACGTCGGGCATCGAGTCGCCGCAGACCTATATCTACCGAGGGATCGTCGCCCATTGCCTGCGCGCCCTCGATGTGCTGGCCCAACAGCCCGAGATCAGCCCGGCCCGCCTGATGGTCGGCGGGATGAGCCAGGGTGGGGGACTGGCCCTGGTGACTGCCGCCCTGTCCCCGCACGTCCGCCGATGCCTCGCCGACATGCCCTGGCTCAGCGCGCTCGACCTCGCCCTCTCCCTGCTGGACCGCGCGAAGTACCAAAAGACCAAGGCCGCGCGCTACCCGGACGCGCGCGGCCTGATCGCCGACTATGCCGAGGCGCACCCCGACCGGGCCGCCCAGGTCTACCAGACCTATCGGTACTTCGATCCTTTGTCCCATGCCCAGGACATCACCTGCCCCACCCAGGTGAGCGCGGGCGGGCGCGACCCGAGCTGCAAGCCGCCCACCATCTACGCCGT
>JANLUQ010000444.1:0-4440 GCA_031363565.1 Armatimonadota bacterium
TGTTCGACACCAAGACAAGCGCCTACACCCTGCTGCCGGACCCAAGTACGGCCAAGACGGCGAACGGCAACTTGGCCTTGACGCAGTTCCTGGGCATCAACGACATGGGCGAGGCGGTCGGCTACTACCAGACGAAGGACACCGGAAGCCAATTCGGGTTCTTGTTCAACACATCCACGAAGGCTTACACCTTCTTGGATGACCCGCTGGCGGCCCAGTTCAACGGCGCGCAGATCACCCAGATCACAGGCATCAACGATGCGGGTCAGATCGCGGGCTTCTTCATCGGCGCGAACGGTGTCCAGCAGGGGTTCATCGCCGCCCCTGTGCCGGAAGCCTCGTCGTTCGTGAGCCTGGTCCTGCTGCTGGCCCTAGGCGTCGGCGGCATGGCCTGGACAGCCCGCAAGCGATGCATCCGAGCCTGAGCGCTGCGTGAATCCCGAAAGCGAAGAAGCCGCCCGCGTCAGACGATTGACGCGGGCGGCTTTTGTTGGACTGGGCGGCCTAAGCATCTCGGAGCAGCACATACGCCCGCAGGACCTCGGCGACGCTCCAGGCCTGGGCGGGGCAGCCGTTGGGCGCGTGGGGCGCGTCGCCGTCGGCGATCTCGGAGAGGCTGCCGACGCCGTACTGGGACAGGCCCGGCCCGAGCAGGGCGCTCAGGAGGGCGCGGGTCTTGGCCTTGTCGCCGTAGACTTTGAAGTGGGCATCGCAGAAGGCCCCAAGCAGCCAGGGCCAGACGGTGCCCTGGTGATAGGCCCCGTCGCGGGCGGTCGGGTCGCCCGGCGCGTAATGCGCGTGGTAGTCGGGCGAGCCGGGCGCGAGTGTCCGCAGGCCGAACGGGGTCAGCAGGGACCCGGCGACGGCGTCCACGACCGCCCGAGCCTGGTCTCCTTCAATCACTGGGAAGGGCAGGCTGACGGCGAAGATCTGGTTTGGCCGCGGAGAGGCGTCGGGGCGACCGTCGGGACCGATGACATCGAACAGCGAGTTCGCGGCAGGGTTCCAGAAGGCGGCGGCGAACGCGGCGTTGGCCTGGTCGGCACGCGTGCAGCAGTCGGCGGAAAGGTCCGCCAACCCCGCCCGTTCGGCGAGGTGGGCCGTGACGCACAGGGCATTGTGCCACAGCGCGTTGATCTCGACCGGCTTGCCGGTGCGCGGTGTCACCACCCAGTCGCCGACTTTGGCGTCCATCCAGGTGAGCTGGACGCCCGGATGGCCGGCATGGAGCAGGCCGTCGGCAGGGTCCACGCCGATATCGTAGTCGGTGCCCTGGATATGGGCGTCCAGGATGGTGCGAAGAACGGGCAGCATCTCTGCCTGGGCGAACTCCCAGTCTCCCGAAGCCTGCGCGTAGGCATGGACGGCATGGAAGAACCACAGGCTGGCATCCACGGTGTTGTATTCGGCCCCCGCGCCGCTGTCCGAGAAGCGGTTGGGCAGCAGGCCGTTCTGGGCCGCGCCCGCGAACGAGGTCAGGATCTCGCGGGCGACCGCGTGCCGGCCCGTGGTCAGGCACAGGCCGGGCAGGGAGATCATGGTGTCCCGGCCCCAGTCGGTGAACCAGGGGTAGCCGGCCATAATCGTGGAGCGGGTGACGAGGGCGGACTTCTCGATGATGAACTGGTCGGCGGCCAGCGTCAAGGCCTCGCGGGCATCGTCCCCGGGCGGGACGTTCGCCTGGGCCAGCAGCGCTTTCTGCCGGGCGATTTCGGAGGTGAGCGCTTCTTCCGGCTCGGCCGGGCGGTCTATCTCGACGGTCGCCACCAGCGTGACGGACTCGCCGGGGGTCAGCACGCCGCCAAAGCGGCCGGGGCAGTAGAGATCCTCGGTGAACTCCAGTCCGCGCTCCTGCTCCCGTGGGTGCTCGAAGTTATAGAACCAGCCCGTGTGGTCGTCAAACGCAAACGGCGGTTTTATCTGGAAAAAAAGCGGGCGGGCCGTTGGGAAGGCGGTGAATTTCAGCCGTCCGTCCGCCTCGAAGCTCAGGTCGGCCGTGAAGCCGTCCCACCGATGCTGCTCGGTGTGATAGTCTTTGTAGGCCAGGAGCGGCACCAGCCCCAGCCGGATAGGTTCGGGGGCCTTTACCAGTGTATACTGGACATAAACGGTATTCGCGCCGTGCGCCATCCAGACGCGCTTTTCCAGCACGACGGTCTCTTCATGGAAGATATAGGTGAATGTGGGGATGGGCCGCGTGCCGAAGTAGGTCAGGTGCCGGAAGCCCTGGGGCTGGACGACGCTGGGATATTTATTGGACGAGAGCTGGTAGAGCTGGTCCTCGACCCGCACTTCTTCCTCGACCTTGGAGAGCAGGACGGCGCGGCCCACCGGCGGGGAAAAAGCAGGGACGAGCAGGCCGTGATAGCGGCGCGTGTTGGCGCCGGAGAGGCTCGACGAGGCGTAGCCGCCGATGCCGTTGGTGACGAGCCACTCGCGCCGTGAAGCCTCGTCCCAGGATTGGAGAATATCGCCCGAAATCTGTGTCATGTCGCCTTCTTCTCCCCAAATGAAGGAGGCCAAACATCAGCCCCACCGGTCATAGTTCAGAGGTCCAGCCCGCCCCGGCTCTTGGTGAACGCTTCGAGTCGGCGGACGGTGTCTACGGCCCCCCGGCGGCGCTCGACCGCCTGCGCCACCTTGAGGCAGAGCAGCTCGAAGACGTCCACGCCGGGCATGTTCTTCTCCACATAGTCGAAAGCCCCACGCTTCATGCACTCGACGGCATTGGCGACATTGCCGTAGGCGGTCAGGACGATGACCTCGGTGAAGACGTCGCGCGAGACGGCGTTCTCCAGGATGCGTATGCCGGACCCCGAATCCTCCATACTCATGTCGGTAATGACGATGTCATAGGCCCGCTCGGCGTGGTGCATCTTCTCGATGCCCCCCTGCTCGCCCGGCGCGGTCTCGACGCGGTACCCCTCGCGGGCCAGCCGCCGCTGGACGGCCTCGCGCACTTCCTCTTCATCATCCACAACGAGTATTCGGCACATAGGGTCCCCTTGATGCGGCTATTATACCAGACACAAAACCGTTATTGCCGGGCGATTGCGTCGGCCCGCCCGCATCAATGTCCCGAAGGTGAAGCACAAACACGCCAAGGCAGCCGCCACACGCCCCCAGCCCGCTTCAAACTCCGTTAGCCCTCCGGGGCGGCTGAGGCGACACATAGCCCGCCACCATCCGCAGATGTTCAGCATCCCCGGACGTTCTATCCAGGCCGCACTTGGGACACGGACGGAACCAGGAACATTCGTTTCAATTGGGTGCTGGTCTAGAGCAAACATTCCAGGCGTCTACGGTAGACAAGCCTTATCAGGCCGGTCAATCGAACAAGGCAGCCGCTGCGCCCACCGGGCCAGGCACTAGACAGGCGTTTGGGGCCGATAAGGGGCCTAATGCAATATCCGGGGCAGCGCCGCAGCTTGGCTTTCACTGCGTTTCTGCTTTCACTGCGTTGCAGCCAGGCGCGGCCCGTCGCATAAATGCCATTATGGGAAATCTGGTGCAGCTCTCAAATCTTAACGCCATAGCTTTTCAATAAACTGACCGAAGCCGCACTTCGCTTGATTTTGGTAATGTTAGCTTTCTTACCGATAAGCAATTTGATAATTGCTACATCAACATTGGCGGACGGGGTGCCCGTATCATTGCTCAGATTTTCGACTGCACCCTCTAAAGGCGTTTGTCCGAATTGGGAAGGAGTCTCGGTGTTTGCACCATGTAAGAGCAAAAAACGCACAGCAGAAAGTTGACGATTGAATGCAGCAGACCACAATCCCGAAGTATTATCAAAGCTGCTCGCATTCACATTCTCGCCGTGATCCAATAGAGTATCCATTTGGGATGTGTCCCCGTCCGAGGCAGCACCCACGAATGCCTGATCGTGCTTGATTTGTGTCCCTCTATCAAAGAACATAATAGCAAGCACTCCGGCAGGCAAAATCACAGCGGATGCAAAAACAAGAGCAATAACCTTTTTCATTTTCATGATTTTTAGCTCCTGAAGTGGGCTTTAGAGGCTAGATCAGACTAGACCCAACAGCCCACATAAGTCATACAGCGGCAGGCCACTGCAAACATCATGAGTTGAAGAACGTTTGGTTTTCGCATTAGATCTCCTTTGATACCGATAAACACAGCGATATGTTGTGTACGAATTCTCACCATGCCGGAACCGCCGCCAGAACGGTTGCGGCTGCTAGACCGGCCCAGCCAGCGAGATCAAAACTCGCACCCTGGCTGCTGTATTTCTTCGCAAACTTAGCCTGCGCTATCATGTCCGCAATACGTTCAGCGCCCCCGAGCGCGTGGTCGCCGAGGGGCACCATGACGCGCGCGTACTGTTTACTCCCCCGCGTTGACTTTACGCAGGCGTTCCAGTTCCAGCAGGTGCCCGTGGTCTTTGGGCCGACCGGCGGCGCGCTTCATCGCGAT
>JANLUQ010000456.1:0-3017 GCA_031363565.1 Armatimonadota bacterium
TGGATGAGCATATCCAGCACGCCTTGAATGGCCTGCCCAATGATTTCCGCATGACCGTGGTTCTCGCGGACATCGAGGGGATGTCTTACGAGGAGATCAGCATCGCCATGAAGTGCTCGCTGGGAACGGTCCGTTCGCGCCTGCACCGAGGCCGCAAGCTGCTGCGGGCCAAGATCGCCGCGTTCGAGCGGGACAGTTTGGTGCTCCTCGGCAGCGCATAGCGCTTGCGTTCCACCGAGACCCTACTTTATTTCAGACCCTACTTTATTTCACAGGAGTGTGCCGCGACTTGAACTGCCACCGCGCCCGACAACTCATCTCGCCCTACCTGGACCAGCAGCTTACCGGGCGTGATATGCTGGCTTTACAGCAGCACTTTTCTGAATGCACCTCCTGCGAGGCCGAGCGGCACTCAATCCGACAGGTCAAGATGCTGCTGCGCTCGCTGCACGGTCCGCGCCCCCGTCCTGACCTCCAGAGCGCAATCTCGGCACGCCTCGCGGAAGCAGAGCAGCCGCTATGGCGCGTCGTGTCTCTGACCATCACGCCGGTCTGGCCGCCTCGTCCGCAGCGCGGACGGCGTCTGGCGACGGCCTTAGCTTTCTCATGCCTGACCGTTTTTTCCTTTGCGGCGGCGTGCTTCGCTCCAGCCCCGCGCGGTGGGGCGATGGCCACGTCCGGGTCCCTGTTTTCAACGGGAATGTCCCCAACCCCATCGGTACTGATGAGTGAGGCCAGCCTTGCACCCTTGGCTGATGTATCTCGCAGCGACCTTCTGAGTCCGTCCGAGGAGATGCGGCGCGAGCGGCTGTTCGCCAGCCAATACGAGTCCCAGCCAGAGCTAAGGCTGTCCTCCTTCCCCAGCGGGACGGTGCCCGATTACATCCAGGGCCAGGTCTCATTCGCCGCCTACCGGACACGCTAAAGACCGCCTGCGATCATGGCGTCCGTTCCCAAACACGATACCCACGGCACGTTTCACAGAGAGAAGCCTTACCATGCCCGCACCCTGCCCACGCCTCCGGCGTCCTTATGTCCTCCTCCCGCTGCTGGCCGGATTGACCCTGACAGGCTTGCTCGGTCCGGCCCATGCTGCGCCGGGAGACTTACATACCGCGCCGGGAGACCTGACGGCGGGGACTATTCCCAGTCCGCCTACCACGCCTCTACAGAAGTCCATGCTGCTGCAAGTGCAGGATGCCTTCATCAACATCGCGCAGGCAGTCGAGCCGACCGTCGTGAACATCAAGGCGCAGCGGCTGCACGGCGCGGATACAGTGGACGGCTCGGGCAGTGACTCGCCCCCTCCCCCGAGCCGGCGGCGCGGCTCCCCTCCGCCCAGCCTGCCGTTCCCCATCCCGCGTCGGTCCGAGGCGACCGGGTCCGGCGTCATCGTGCGCGCGGATGGCTATATCCTGACCAACGACCATGTGGTGGAGGGTGCGAGCGGGGGGATCGTAACCGTGACCCTCTCGGATGGGCGTGAGTACCAGGGCCGGGTCTCCGAGGACTCCAAGAGCGACCTCGCCGTGGTCAAGATCGATCCGGGCACGACCCCGCTCCCCGTGGCCGGCTTCGCCGATTCGAGCGCGGTGCGTCCCGGCCAGTGGGCGATTGCCGTCGGCAGCCCCTTCGACTTGCAGAACACGATGACGGTCGGCATCATCAGCGCCGTAGGCCGTCATCAGAGCATCGGCGGCGAGTCGTCGGCCCGCTATTACCCTGACTTGATCCAGACCGATGCCGCCATCAACCCCGGCAACTCGGGCGGGCCGCTGTTCAACATTGACGGCAAGGTGGTCGGCATCAATGTCGCCATCGAGTCGCCGGTCGAGGGCAGTGCGGGCGTCGGCTTCGCCATCCCCAGCGCCATCGCGCTGTCGGTGATGGACGCGCTGATCCAGTCCGGCAAGGTGACGCGGGGGTATCTGGGCATCGCGCCCGAGGATCTAACACCTGCATTGCAGATGCAGTATGGTCAGAAGGAGGGCGCGTTCGTCCACGATGTCAAGCTCGACAGCCCGGCTGGTAAGGCGGGGATACAGGCCGCCGACATTATTACTTCCTACGGTGGCAGGCCAGTCCGCAGTGAGGTCGGCCTGCGCGCGATGATCAGCGCGACGCTACCCGCGCGGATGGTCGCCATCGCTTATGTCCGCGACGGCCAGCCCGGCCTCGCCTCCGTCACCCTGGGTACGGCCCCCGTCCTGCCCGGCGACACAGCGCCCGCCGCCGCGCCCACCAAACCGATCGTACCAGCCGCCAACCCGCTGGGCCTAAACGTGCGCTCCCTGACGGCGACCGACCGCGTGACCTTGACACTGCCCCCGACCACGACCGGCGTCTACATCACGGGCACGGACCCCGGCAGCCCCGCCGAGACGGCGGCCTTGACGGCGGGCCTAACCCAAAGCGGCACCTTGAACGGCGTCGTGCTGCAAAAGATCGGGCGCAGAACGATCAGCAGCAGGGCGGACTACAACCGGGTCATCGCCACGCTGGCTGCTGGCACCGGCACGACTCTGGTGCTTCTGACCTCGGATAACGGCCAGATCCATCAGACAGCAGTGACGCTGCGTTTGTGATTGAGGCCGCCGCCATGAAGAAAACGAGAATACCCGCCCCGCCCCTTGACAATGGAGGAGAGGGCGGGTATACTCCTACTCGTAACGCAGACGACAGCGTAGGCAACGACGCGGGGTGGAGCAGTCCGGTAGCTCGTCGGGCTCATAACCCGAAGGTCGTAGGTTCAAGTCCTACCCCCGCTCCCATTCGAGACTTTAACTCAAACCTGTTAGAGTAGGAAATTAGAGAGTGTGGCATTGGAAGTAATTCCGGCGCCACGCTCTCTTTCTCTGTCATCTCCACGACCTGAACGATGCTCCCCAGAAGGTCAGCCCGCTCGTCTTCGGTCAGCACCTCCCGCACGCGCAGCACCTCGCCCCACGCTTCCTGAACCTGCCCTGTCGTCGGGCGCGGGATGGTCGCCGCCTCGATCTGCTGGTCTGCCTCCTCCA
>JANLUQ010000493.1:0-2407 GCA_031363565.1 Armatimonadota bacterium
CACACCGAATGTCACACTGCCGCCGGGGGTTTACCCTGATTGAGCTGCTCGTCGTCATCGCCATTATCGCGATTCTCGCCGCCATCCTGTTCCCCGTCTTCCAGAAGGTCCGCGAGAACGCCCGCCGCGCCACCTGCGCGAGCAATCTGCGCCAGAGCGGCCTGGCCTACACCCCGTACAACCAGGACTATGACGAGCTGACGCCGACCATCTCGAAGGCGCCGCAACCCGGCGGCATTGACGGCTCTACCTACACAGCCGATTACTTCGTCATCCTCCAGCCCTACATCAAGAGCGTCAACGTGTTCCTCTGCCCCGACCGCAGCGACTCCATGCCAACGTACCCTGACAGCCCACCCGGTAGAGTGAAAAAAGGTGAGGACATCGGCGGCTGCTGGGACAACTTCAACGCGACTGGTCAGTGCGTCGGCTATGGCTATGATGACGGCATCGTCAGCGACGGCGGGTATGGCCTGATCGCGGCGCAGACGAAGGATGGCAACGGCAGGACCCTCCGGCCCGGTCGCAGCATCGCGCAGATCACCAGCCCTGCCGAGCTGGTCGCGTTCGGGGACACCTGGGATAACCTCTCTGTGGCAATGGACAATGCGAGCGGGCGGTTCAACAGCACGGCGGCCCTGCGGCACGACGGCCTGGAGAACATGGGCTTCGTGGACGGTCATGTGAAGCCGATGCGGATGCGGATGGCGAACTATGCCGGCTACGGCACGGTCGTCATTCCCGTTGATCCCGCCAATGCCACCAAATGGTGCTATGATCCGAACGCCACCGGCGACTGGACCGGGGCGGGCGGTCCCGGCGGCTACCCTGTCCAGGGGAATGGGGAGACCTGCTCACAGGTGGCAAGCGACCTCTACTCTAACTCGACTCCTCTGCCTTAGTCCCTCGGTGGCCCTGGTCTGCTCGCACATGGGCCGGTCCAGGGCTGACTCCGTCTCCCACACCTTACAGGAGCCGAACCGAAAGGGACCGAACACATGAAACCAATTATCCTTCGTGCTATCTCCTTCGCACTCGCTTCCAGCGTCCTGCTGCCCATCCTGGCCGGCTGCGGGAAGAGCCAGAAGGCGATGCAGTCGCCTGATGGACTCTCGAATCGGCAGAGGCGCGACCAGGCACAGGGCAGCACCGGTCAGTAGCCGCCCCTGCACACTTTCACAAGCCATTAGGAGGCCCGATGAAGTTCCAACAGTTCGCCGCGGTTACGGCCGTGTTGTCCGCTATGGCCGTGCCGACACTCGCCGCCGACAAGCCACTGCTGATCCCGCAGGCCGCCGTCGCAGTCCCCGGTGGGCCGGGCGGCTGGGACTGGATGCTTGTAGATGCTCCCCGGCACCGCCTGCTGGCCTCGCACCCCGGCACCAAGACGCTGGCCGTGCTTGACCTCAAGAAGAACACGCTGACCCAAGTGCCGACCGGCGTCGCGATCAACGGCATCGCCGTGGATGAGGCCGACAACAAGCTGTTCACGGCGGGCAGCGGCGAAAAAGTCGTCGTCTTCGACAGCACGACATTGGCGAAGACCGGCGAGATCGCCCTCACCGGGCCGGGCGACGACATCGTCCTGGACCCCAAGACTGACACACTCTACGTCTGCCATGACGATGGGGCCGAGGACTGGGTCATCAACGCCAAGACCAATGCGCTGGTCGGCTCGGTCACGATCGCCGGGGCACCTGAGTATGTCGCCTACGACGCGGGCATGGACCGGCTGTACCAGAACATCAAGCCGGCCAATGTCACCCAGGTCATCAACCCTTCTACCAACGCCGTCGAGGCGAGTTGGCCGACCGCGCCGATGACTTCGCCGCACGGCCTGGCGATTGATGCCAAAACAGGCCGCGTGTTCGCGGCAGGCCAGGGCATGGTCGTCATGCTGGACCAGAAGACGGGCAAGGTGCTGGGGTCGGTCGCCATCGCGTCCGGCTATGTGGACCAGATCGCCTTCGACCCGGACAAGAAGCGCCTTTACTGCGCCTGCGGCGATGCTGGGGCCATCTCCGTGGTCGGCGAGACCAATGTGGGCCTGACCCTGCTCGGCACCGTTCCGACCCACCCCAAGTCGCACACGCTGGCCGTAGACCCGGCCACCCACGCCGTCTGGATCTCCTACACCGATGCCACCGGCAGCTACCTCCAGCAGTACACGGCCCCCTAGAACGACGACAAACCAAAGACCATGACAGAACTCACACGCCGCCAATTCCTGCACTCCGCCGGGGGAGTGACCTTTCTCCTTCTCGTCCCGGTCGGGGGGGGGCGGGGACGCCCGCCCCCCGGCCGGGGGGGCGCGCGGGCCCCCCCCCCCGCCCCGCCCCCGGGGCCGCCCCGGCCCGCCACCCCCCCCCACGAAGGGGCGGGGGGCGGGGGGGCCGCCCGGGCGGCC
>JANLUQ010000502.1:0-1860 GCA_031363565.1 Armatimonadota bacterium
GGCAAGATCACCTTCGAGAGCGCCTTGAGCCGCGCACAGAACCCGGACGAGCTGAAGCGAATGCTTCAAGGCGACGGAGAAATCGGGCCGGGCGGGGCCGGTGGTCGGCCGGGCGCCCCGCGCCCGACAGGCCGGTAGCGCCGCCCAAAAGATCTCGAAAATCTTTTAGGCGTGGGCCGAACCGTTTTGCGGTAGAATAACGTTAGAAGAGACTAAGGCAAGACTAGGACAAGACTAGGGCAAAAAAGAGGGTGGGGCAACCCCACCCCTATACATCGTTCTCGCACCCCGCTCTCAAGGAGCAGCACCACCATGGCAACATATGCATACACCGTCCGAGACGCCGCCGGCACCATGCGGAACGGCACCTCGGAAGCGGAAAACCCGGATGTCCTCGCGCGCCGTCTGCGTGAGCAGGGCTTTGTCATCTCGGAGATCAAAGCCGCGAAGGCCAAAAAAGCCGGCGGCAACTGGTTCGAGAACTTGCAGCCGGTCAAGCTGACCGACCTTTCGATCTTCTGCCGCCAGTTCTCGACCATGATTGATGCGGGCGTATCGCTCGTCCGCTGCCTGGATGTCCTCAGCCAGCAGCAGTCCAACCCGCGCTTCAATAGGATCTTCCTGGACGTCCTGAGAGAAGTCGAGGCTGGCCAGACGCTTTCCAAGAGCATGGCAAAGTACCCGGGCGTCTTCAGCAACCTGTTCATCGGTCTTGTCCGCGCGGGCGAGGTCGGCGGCGTCCTGGAAGAGACCTTGCAGCGGCTCTCGACTTTCCTGGAAAAAGACGTCGAGATGAAGCGCAAGATCAAGTCGGCCATGACCTACCCTACCATCGTCATGAGCGCGGCTGTCCTGATCGTGGTCGGCCTGTGCAAATACATCGTGCCGACCTTCCTCGGCCTGTTCGAGACGATGCTGCCTCACGGCAGAGCAGACTTCCCGGCCCTGACGCTCGGCCTGGTCGCGGTTTCCGACTTTTTGACCGGACCCAAGTTCTTCCTCGTCATCCTCACCGTGGTCGCAGTGACAACGGCCTTCAAGGCGTTCATCAAGACGAATTTCGGGATGCACGCCTGGGACAAGTTCAGGCTGAAAGTGCCGGTCTTCGGCAAACTTAACCACAAGGTCGCCCTGGCCCGCTTCTCGCGGACCCTGGGAACGCTGCTGACCTCGGGCGTCCCCATCCTCCAGGCTCTGGAGACGGTCGCCGGCACGGTCTCGAACGTGGTCATCTCGGATGCCATCATGGAGGCCCGCGCCCGCATCCGCGAGGGGGACCGTATCGGCGACCCGCTGATCAAGTCCAAGCTGTTCCCGCCCATGGTCGTGCAGATGATCTCCATCGGCGAGGAATCCGGCTCGCTCGACGCCATGCTGGCGAAGATCGCCGACTTCTACGAGGATGAAGTGGACGCCGCCCTCGCTGCCTTGGCCGTTGCCATCGAGCCGATGCTGATCTGCTTCCTGGGCGTCGCGGTCCTGCTGATCATCCTGGGCATGTTTATGCCGATGATCGTCTTGATCCAATCGCTTTCGGGCGGTGACGGGACCGAAAAGGGTGCGAGCGAATAAACAGTCTGCCGCTGGCTTTCTGGCTCGTGGTGGCGGCGGTCTACGGCGTCGCCATCGGCTCCTTCCTGAACGTGGTCATCTGGCGGCTGCCGCGCGGCGGCAGCGTCTCCACTCCGACCTGGTCCTACTGCCCCCGGTGCGAACATCGCCTGGGGGTTTTGGACCTATTCCCTGTGCTGTCCTTCCTCCTGCTGCGCGCGAAGTGCCGCTATTGCCATGAGCCGATCTCGTGGCGCTACCCCGGCGTCGAGGCCCTGACGGGCCTGCTGTTCGCCGTCGTCACTTGGT
>JANLUQ010000521.1:0-2507 GCA_031363565.1 Armatimonadota bacterium
GCGCCCCGTCCAAAAGCGCCCCATCACCGTCCGGGGCAACACCGTCTTCTTCCCGGTCGGCCATGACCAGATCGTCACCCTGCGCATCACCGGCCTGCCCGACGCGGGCATCCTCCCCGCCGCCCCCAGTGCCGGTCTCCCCTAGGCCAATGCTTACGCGAAAATAGCCCTTGACACAACCGGAAAAATGAGGTATCCTGCTGACAGCTTATACATCCACACTGAAGGGTCCTTACGATGAAGACAAGGTACACGTCCACCCCCGCGCGTAACGGTTTTACGCTAATCGAGCTTCTCGTCGTTATCGCCATAATCGCCATCCTGGCGGCCATTCTGTTCCCCGTCTTTCAGAAGGTGCGGGAAAACGCCCGCCGCGCCTCCTGTGCCTCCAACATCAAGCAGCTCACCCTGGGCCTCGTGCAGTACTCCCAGGACGCCGACGAGTCCTTCCCACAGTGGAAGTGGGGCCAGAGCTACGCACATGGGAGCGGCTACGGGAACGCCGCCAACCAGAACAATGCCACTACGCTGTGGGTCAACGCCATCTACCCGTTCGTCAAGAGCGCCGGTGTCTACCATTGCCCCGACGACTCCAACACCGACAACCGCAACAGCTTCGGCTACTGGTTTAGCGACAATGGAAAGTATGAGACTCCCGTCGGCCTCGACCCCGCCCTGCAGCAAGCCATCCCGAGCTACGGTGGGAATGAGCCGCTCTTCGACTCCAATCCTGCTCTGGCACAGATGGATGCACCCGCAGAGACATTCATTGTCGCCGATTGTAACACTCTGTTGAGCGGCTACGATGGTTACGGCGACTGGCAGAACTTAAAGAAGGCGGGCAATCCCCAGGATGATGCGCGTCAGGCCTACCGGATCACGCGCGTTGCCTACCCATCAGGCAACAATGCCATCCCGAACTACTACGGCAACGCCTACCAGGGGCCGTTCCCAGCGTCCTTCAACAGCTACGCGCGCCACGCCCAAACAGGCAACAACATTGGCTACGCCGATGGGCACACGAAGTTCCTGCGAACGGAGCTGACGACCATTCACCTGTACGGCGTGACGAACTAGCGCCACGAACGGCTCTCCATGACGCACAGACCTTCTGGGCCGCGCCCCGCGAGACCTCCTCGCGGGGCGCAGCCACGAAACCGCTTCCTCCTCGCGCTCCTCGCCCTGGTTTTACTAGCCTTCCTCGCCTCACTGCCCTGGCAGGTCCGCAACTGGCGGGAGGCGTCCGCCCTTCGGCGTGACGCTTCCCGCCAGCAGGCGTATCTCCAGCAGCTCCAGCAGGCGCAGGGCGACCTGCGCCGCGCCCAAGATGCCGCGCGCGCCACCCCTGATGACCCCAACGCCGGCCTCGCCCTGGCCCAACAGCTTATCCAGAATCGGGATTTCCCCGGCGCGGCGGCCCAGCTGCATGCCTTGGAGCCGGCAGCGATGCACTCGTCTGACCTGGCCGGGGCGGCGGCCGAGCTGTACCAGAAGATCGGCTACACCGACCGGGCGGTCGCCCTGGCCCGGCTGGCGCTGCGGCTCGCCCCCGACTCGCCCCAGGCTGCCCTGCAGCTCGGCGTCCTGGACATGCAGATCGGGTGGCAGGCACCAGGGCAGGCACTGCTGAACCGGGCGGCGCGTGCCCTGCCCAATTCGGCCGAGCCGCACCTCGCCCTGGCCCTGGCCGCGAACCAGTCCGGTGCCTACAAAGATGCCGAACGGGAACTGATCGCGGCGGAGAAGCTGCGGCCCGACGACTGGCACATCGCCACACTGCTGGCCGACAACCGGAGCGCCCAGGGGCGCGACGCCGAGGCTCTCCAGTCCGTCGCAGATGCGCTGCGTCTCGCACCCCAGGAGGCGAGCCTCTACGCGCAGCAGGCCCAGATCCGGCTGAGTCAGGCGCAGGCGCAGGGGGCAGGGAAGACGCCTGACATCACCGCCGTCGTCCAGTCCGCCCGGCAGTGCCTCGCCCTGGACCCTGATAATGCCGGAGCATACGACACTCTGGGCCGAGCCTATCGCGAGGCCGAGCAAGGCGCGGACGCGCGCCGCGAATGGGAGCGCGCCCATGTGCTGGCCCCAAGCGATGCACTGCTGGGGTACAACCTGGGACGGATGCGGATCGAGCAGGGAGACCGGGTGACAGGGCAGGCGCTGCTGGCTGAGGCAACGCACCAGAGGGAGGAAGCAGCCGCTTATGACCGCCTCGTGGTGACAGCGGGGGAGCAGCCGGGCCTGCCCGAAGGCCACCGTCTGCTTGCACGTTGGTGCCAGTCACATGGGCGGCCATCACGCGCCATTTTCGAGTGGCAGGAAGTGCTGGCCCTGCTCCCGCAGGACGCGGAGGCCCGGCAGGGGGCGGCACGGCTTACCAAACAGCGCGGGTGAGGGCGGGAAGGCGAACCGGCAGAAGAAGGGCGAACACAAGGTTCGTCCCTACAGGATGGGATGTGGGGACGCGATTCATCGCGCCCTCTTTGTCATTTTGATCGCGCCCGCCC
>JANLUQ010000538.1:0-32668 GCA_031363565.1 Armatimonadota bacterium
ACGCCCCGGCGGGCGACGCCGCGCCCGCACGTCCCCGCCGGGGCGGTCGGCATTGCCGGGTCACAGACCGGCGTTTATCCGCTGGAAACGCCGGGCGGCTGGCAGATCATCGGGCGGACGCCGATATGCCTGTATGACCCACACAGGCAGCCGCCCACGCTGCTGGCGGCGGGCGCTTACGTCCGATTTATCTCGATCACGGCGCGGCAATTTGAGGAGATCGTCAATGACTCGCGTTGACCTAAACGCCGACATGGGCGAGAGCTTCGGCGTCTATGCCCTGGGCGACGACGACGCCCTGCTCCGATCCGTCACGTCGGCGAATATCGCCTGCGGCTTTCACGCGGGCGATCCCGGCACGATGGCCCGCGCCGTCGCCGCGTGTGTCGCGCATGGCGTCGCCTTCGGTGCTCATCCCGGCCTGCCGGATCTCACCGGGTTCGGGCGGCGCGCTCTGGCCGTCACGCCCGCCGAGGTCCGCGACCTGATGACCTACCAGATCGGGGCATTGGCCGCCTTCGCCGCCCGGCATGGACAGCGGCTCCGGCATGTCAAGCCACATGGCGCACTCTACTCGATGGCGGAGCGCGACCTGGCCATCGCTACTGCCATTGCTCACGCCGTGCGCGAGGTGGATATGGGCTTGATTCTGATGGGGCTTTCGGGAGGCTCTCTGGTTGCGGCGGGGCGTGAGGCGGGGCTGCAAGTCGCTAATGAAGTCTTCGCTGACCGCTCCTATGCGCCGGACGGGACGCTGACGCCGCGCGGATTACCCGGCGCGGTCCTGCATGACCCGGCGCAGGTCGCCGCCCGCATCGTCCGGCTCGTGACGGAGGGGACGATCGCGGCATCGGACGGCTCCGACCTGACCCTGGCAGCAGACACGATCTGCCTGCACGGCGACTCGCCCGGCGTGGCCCAACTCGCCCACGCCGCCCGGCAGGCTCTTGAAACTGTCGGCGTTACCATCCGGCCTTTAGGAACACCATGACCGCCGTGCCCCTCCTGCGCGTCGAGTCGCCCGGCCTGCTGACGACGGTGCAGGACGCGGGTCGGTTGGGGTATCAGCGGGATGGCATGGTCGTGGCCGGCGCGATGGACCCGTTCGCCACATCCGTGGCAAATAGTCTCGTCGGCAACCCGCGCGGCGCGGCTGTTCTGGAGATCACGCTGCTCGGTCCGACCCTGTGCGTCCTCGCCGATATACGGATGGCCCTGTGCGGCGGTGACCTCTCGCCATCTCTTGACGGCCAGCCTATACCCCTTTGGAAGACGTGTACCCTGCGTGAAGGCCAGACGCTCACCTTTGGCCGCCGCCGGTCTGGCGCGCGGGTCTACCTCGCTGTGGCGGGTGGGTTGGCCGTCCCCGCCGTCCTGGGCAGCCGCGCCACATTCCTGCGCGGGAAGATCGGCGGCTTCGAGGGGCGTCCCCTGCAAACGGGCGACGTGCTTGAGGCCCAGCCCCATTCTTTTTATCCCGGCGAGCGCGGCCTGCGACCCGCCGATGTCCCCACCTACACCCTCCCCGCAATCCTGCGCGTCTTGCCCGGCCCTCACTCTTCTGCCTTCACCGATGCGGGCAATGACACGTTCTTTTCGGCTGCTTACACCGTCTCCCCGCAGTCCGACCGCCAGGGCTACCGGCTTGCCGGTCCCGCCGTCGCCCGCACCGATGCCGCCGACATCCTCTCCGAAGCCACGCCCCTGGGCAGCGTCCAAATCCCCCCAGACGGGCTGCCGATCCTGCTGATGGCCGACCGCCAGACGACTGGCGGCTACCCACTGGTCGGCATCGTCATCTCCGCCGACCTGCCCCGCGCCGGTCAGCTCGCGCCGGGCGACGCGGTGCGCTTCGAGGCCGTGACGCTGGCCGAGGCGCACGAACTCGCCATGCGCCAGGAGCGGTGGCTGCGGGTGGTGGGTATTCCTCTCCCCGCGACAAGTCGCGACCCTCCCCTCGGAGGGAAGGGGGTGTGGTGGGGGCCAGGGCACGTCTTAACGAAAGGCCCTCCAGCCACGGCAGGCCCACGATAAACAAGTCTCACCCCCTTTGACACACCCTTCCCTCTGAGGGGAGGGTCGCGACTTGTCGCGGGGAGAGGATCGGGCCTACGGCCGCAGCGCTTCGTGGAACTGCCGCTGGGACACCCAGCGGGTCTGATATGTCGCCCAATCCTGCCGATGCGCCTTGTAGACCGGGTCATCCGCCAGTCGGCCCGGCGGGGTGTTGTAGGCTGGGCGCAGATGCGAGGGCAGCGGCAGAACCGTCCGCGAGAAGCCTGTGTTGAAGTCGCCATCCTTCTCCCAGCCGTCGCCGACCAGCACATAGTCGCGCGTCCAGCCCGGCGGGGGCGGGGGCGGGGCCGCGAAGCGCAGGACCATCTCGTCGCCTGCGTTCATAATCACATAGCGGTCGTCGGTCTTGGTCAGCAGTTCCCGCACGTCGCCGTAGCGCGTGCAGTAGCCTTCCAGGTCCAGCCAGCGCGGGCCGGTCTGGGCCAGATGGGTATAGTCCGGGATTTCGGGCGAGGAGTGGCTTGCCTGGCTCGTCGCCGAGAAGCCCCGGTAGCGCAGGGTCGCGGTGCTGAGGGGCAGCGTCTGTTCCTTCATCGTCGTCGGGGGCAGCGCCTGGGCCGTGCCGAGGAAGTCCCAGTAGATCTCCAGGTTGGTCCGCAGCCGGACCTGATGAGGGATGCCGGGTTTGAACAGACCCGTAAGTGGGATAAGCACCGTTTTGTTTTTGCCCTCCGGGAAGCCGAGGTGCGGCTTGGCAACTCTCCATCCACCCCTGCCGTCAGGAACTTCCAGACTGAGGTCATGTGGGAGGACATGATGCCCCTGGCCCAGAGCGACATTGATGGAGCTATCGGTCGGGTGAATCCAGCCGATACCCACCAGCCAGGTCTTGCCGGTTGGTGGGGCTGGGCCGAGGTCGAGCGTCACCCAATGGTCGCGCGCCACGCCCTGGTATTGCCCGACGCCGAACGTGTCTAGATATCGCCCGTCACGCGCCCGCACGATATCCGTCACATCCTGCCCCCGGTCATCGGTGGCACGGACAACCGGCTTGGGCGGGGCCATGGCGTCCACAGCCAGCGGCGGCGGGGGAATGGAGAACCTTTCGTCCACGTTCACCTCCGTGCCGATAGGATGGTCCACGGTCATCAGCTTCACCTCGTCGAAGAAATGCGTCTCCCACAAGTCCGCCGTAATACGCAGGTTGTAGTAGCCGTCCCGCGCCTTGAGCTGGTCACCTCGGACCTTCACCCAGTCGCGCGTTTGCACCACGCCCGCCGTGTCCTGGGCATTGATCCGCAGGCCCAGGGGCGAGCGCCAGATGAAGTCGGTGACGAATTTCATGCCCGCGTCGGCGTTTGCTCCCGCACCGTCGTCGGCCAGCAGCCACGGGCAGGAGCCTTTCAGCCTTTCGGGCGCTTCCGCCACTTGGTCGGCCTTCAGCTCGAACTCCCCCTGCGGGCTGCCGTTGGGCCAGACGATGCGGATGCTGTCCGCGCGCTTGTTGCTGCCCAGCCCAAAGTGGGTGACAGGGCCGGAAACGAGCTGCGCCTCATACAGCAGCCCGGCCCGCAGGCCGATCTCACCGCCCACCCCATAGGTGTTGTTCCGCTTGTCACCCTGCGAGGCGGCGTGCAGCCTCACCTCCTGCCAGGCGTAATCCTTGCCGCCGGAGTTGACGAGACGGACCGGCTGGCCCTGGGCGTTCAGGCCAATCAAGTCGAGACGGCCCTTGACAGCCTGTGCGTCAACACTAGCGTTCCGGGCATCGGCGGGCGCGGCCAGTGGCACGAGCTTTCCTGCCGCATTGCCGAGAAGGACCTGACTGCCCTGAGAACCCGTCACGACTAGGTCAAGCGCGCCGTTGTTGTCCAGATCGGCCCATCCGAGCCGCGCGCTGCCGTCGCCAGCAGGGGCGGTCGCGCGCCCCAGGTTGGCCATATCCCAGCCGCCGCCCTCGGCGTGGCGGGAGAGGCGGCGGACCACGCCGTCCGCCATCAGGATGACAACGTCCTGTGTGCCGTCCCGGTCAGGGTCGGCGGCAGACAGGGCCAAGACTTTGCCCATGTCGGCGGGAAGCGGCCAGGGTGCGAACGCGCCCGCCCGCTTGTTCTGCAAGACGACGAGCTTGCCTTGACCGTCTCTAAATGCCGCGTCGGCCAGCCCATCGCCGTCAAAGTCTGCCCATGCCCACTGCGTCAGGCCGGACTTTGCTGGCCCGAACGGGTGCAGGACGGCCCACGTCCCGTCGCCGTTGTTCCGCAGCACGGCCGGCGGGCCGCTCGCTGTGCCCAGCACCAGATCGAGCTGTCCGCCCGTCACGATGTCCGCCGCCCAGGCGCCAGTGTAGACGCCAGTAATAACATCTGCAGGCAGTCGTGACTTGCCCGTCACGTCCGCAAACGTCCCGCCCGGCCCCTGCTGATACAGCCGCAGGCCGCCCGCGCCCGCGCAGGCGAGATCCAGCAGGCCCGTGTTGCGCGCGTCGAACGCGACGATGCCGTCCGGGCCGGGCGGCACGGCCTTCGGCCCGCCTGGGAAGGGCAGGGAGGCACTGCCGATACGAATCTCCTTGCCATCCGCCACAATCAGAGCCGGGGTGCCGGTGCCACTCAGCAGAGCCGTCCGCGCCCAGGCCCATGGGCCTGGCGCAGAGGCGGCGAGCGGCTGCGGCGTGAACTTCAGGGCCGTATCGGGCGCGGCGGGCGTCGGGGAGGGCGAGGGCAGACTGACAAAACGTTCCAGAGGAGTGCCCAGCGTGCCGCCCAGGCCGCCGATCAGGGCGGCGTCGTCCTGGTACTTCGGGGTCTCTTTCAGCAGGTTTTGCAGGGCCTGCAAGGGGATCGCCGCCCCGCGCGGGTTCGGCCCTGCCACGGCCGTCTGGGCCTGTTTCAGCTCGTCCTTGATCTCCGGCGACCAGGATGCGGAGTGGGGCGTAAGCCGCGCGACTATACGCCGCGTCGTGTCCGCATCGCCGGCTTTGGCGGCGGGGATCGCCAGTTCGAGTTCGGCGAACAGATTATCCGGCGCGGCCTCAGAAATGGTCAGGAGCTGTTTCTGCATCTCCGCATCGGCCCCTGGACCCGCCTGCTGCTCCAAGGCCTTGACGAGCGCGTACCGTGCTCTCAGATCGGTCGGGTCTAGCCCGACTGCCTTCTGATACGCGGCGACAGCCTCGTCATAGCGCTGGCTTTGGGTCGCCAGCAGGCCAAAGAGGGAGGCGATCTGGGCGTTCTTCGGCGCGAGATCCTGCGCCTTTTCCAGCGCTTTGTGTGCCTCGTCGGGGTTGCTGTGACGCAAATAGTACAGCCCCAGGTCGGCCCAGGCGGCCGGCTCCTTGGCATCAAGCTGTGTCGCCTGCGTCAGCCCCGAGAAAGCGTGCCCGTCGTCGCCGACTTGGAGCGCGATGACGCCCGTGTAGAAGGCCGAAACCATGTCTCGGTAGTTATCGCCGCCTGAATAGCCGCGCTTCCAGACGAGGAAGCCGACGCCCACGACCAGGAAGACTGCTGGGATCACGAAGAAGAGGGTGCGGCGCAGGCGCTGGGAGGAGGATAGGGGAGGAGTCATAATGCGTATGATACCTGAAAGCGATTACGCCTGGAAGCAATGCCGTGCGAACTCGCTTAAATGGGCGCTGACCTCGGCATGGCATTCCAACAGTGCCAGGTGCCCGCACTTCTCGATCAGAATCAGCTGGGGCGAACGGAGCCGGGCGGCCATCGCCCGCTGGATGTCGGGCGGCGTGTTCCGGTCGGATGCGCCCGTCAGCAGCAGCGTTGGAACAGTGAGGCTTTCCATCGCCGCGCGGGCATCGAAGGCGAAGCAGGCCAGCGCGCCCGCGCCCGCCGCGCGCATGGAGAAGTGGGCGCAGCGGTCCGCCAGCAGATCGTCCTGCCCCCGGCTCTCGCGCCCAACATGCGTCCCGAACATCAGGGCGGCATGGACGCACCCCATTTGCCGGCACAGCCGGGCAAATACCTCGAACGGGCCGGGGTAGCGGGTCATCGTCCGGGCCAGCGGCTCCCAGAACCAGGGCCGCATCGGGACCAGGCGGCGGTGCCCCCACATCGCCTCCAATATGGGGGTATCCGTCCCGCCCACCAGCGCCAGCCCGCGCACCCGCGCCATGCGCTGGGGGAAGCGCTGGGCGAACAGGGGCAGGATCATTGCGCCGACCGAGTGGCCAATGAGGACGCAGCCAAGCGGGTGACGACCTGCATCCGTGGCGTCGAAGACGGCAGCCAGATCTTCCGCCACCGCCTCCATCGAATAGTCCCAGTCGTCGGGCGCCTCCGACCGGCCCGTTCCGCGTATGTCCCAGACGATGACACGGAACTCGCCTGCCAATGCCTTCTTCTGGTAGTACCAAGTATCATGGGTCAGCGACCAGCCGTGCGAGAGCAGCAGTGTAGGCGCGTCGTCCGGTCCGAACTGCTCCCATTCCAGCCGGATGCCACCCCAGCCTTGCGCCGTCCCGCGCCGGTCAGGAATAAGTGGTTTCGGCTCGTCCGGGTCGGACCGCCGCAGGTATCCCATCCACCAGCGCCCGGTCAAGATTAGCCCGGCCAGGGCCAGCCGTTCCCACCGGATGGGGCGGTGGCCACGGACGGCGCGCAGCGCTTCCATCAGCCCGGCCAGCAGGCCGAGCAGGGAGGGGATGGAGAAGAGGCTGGCAAAGATACCGATCCACATAGGCGTCAACAAGTCTAGGGGAAGGGCGCGATTCATCGCGCCCCTACGTCGTTTGCATCACCGCCCCGAACACGACGACCAGCCCCAAGTCAAACACAAGCCCGTGCCATAAGATCGGCACGATGATCGAATGCGTCCGCCGGTATAGCCAGGCGAAGAGTATCCCCGCCGCAAGGATCGCCAGCACGGTTGCCTCGGCCCAGCCGGGGCGCAGCAGCAGGCGCAGAACGAGGTAGTGCCAGGCTGCGAAGGTAAATGCCGTCCAGGCCGCGCCCACTGTCCAGACCGCCTCGCTTGTCCCGCGCAGCTCGTTGAGGACGACGCCGCGCCAGAACAGCTCCTCCAGGACTGCGTTCACCATCACGAAATAGATGCCGAACGGCAGCAGCCATGTCGCGTGGAAGCCGCGCCCGGTGACGATGGAGGGAATGCCAGGCGTATCCAGCACCCGCCGACCGATTTCGGCATAGCCGAACAAAGACAGCGGGACGACGCAGACCAGGGCGGCCAGCAGGACGGCCCACTGCCGACCTGTCGGCCAGCGGACGGACCCGCGCCACAGGTGGCGGCCCCACAGTGCGGCGGGCAGAAGGCAGCAGCCGTGGTAGAGAAAGAACGTCCAGATGATGCTGTCCAGCCGGTACATCCCCAGCCAGACCGCCGGCCAGGGCAGCAGGGTAAGCAGGGCGACGGCGGCCAGACGGCGCCGGGCGTGATGGGCAGGCAGAGGCATGACGGCGTAACGATAGCATTTTGCGGGGTCCGTTGTCAAGGCGCAGCATGGTTCGAGGGAACTCCTGCCCCGTCCGGTCTGTTATAAAAAGTAAGCATGTGCTAAAATAGGACGGGCCGACGGCGCCCGACTAATCCCAGATAAGCAACCCTAGATAAGCGACCCTAGACAAGAGGCCATTCGGTGACAACTCCCAACCCAACTCCTAACGCAAGCGAGCCGCACAACGTCGTGATTGTCGGCTCCGGCCCTGCCGGCCTGACTGCGGCGATCTATGCCGCCCGCGCTAACCTCAGCCCGCTCGTCATTGAGGGCGGTGCGCCGAACCTGCCCGGCGGCCAGCTCATGATCACCTCGGATGTCGAGAACTTCCCCGGCTTTGCCAACGGCATCATGGGGCCGGAGCTGATGGACCAAATGCGCCAGCAGGCCGCCCGTGTCGGCGCAGAGTTCCTGACGGAAAACGTCAGCGCCGTGGACTTCTCCGAGCGCCCGTTCCACATCCAGACCGAGGAAGGCAAGGAGTTCTGGGCCAAGACCGTCATCGTCACCACCGGCGCTTCGGCCAAGTGGCTGGGCCTGCCGAGCGAGACCGCGCTTTACGGCAAAGGGGTATCCGCCTGTGCCACCTGTGACGGCTTCTTCTTCCGTGGCCGCGAGGTCGTCGTCGTCGGCGGCGGCGACACGGCCCTGGAGGAAGCGAACTATCTGAGCCGCATGGCCTCCAAAGTCACCATCGTACATCGCCGGGACACCCTGCGCGCCTCGCAAATCATGCAGAAGCGCGCCATGGACAACCCGAAGATCCACTTCGTTTGGGACAGCGCTGTCAAGGCCATCCACGACATCGATGCGGGCAAGGTGACGGGCCTGACCTTGCACAACCTGAAGACAGACGTGGAGAGCTTCCTGCCAACCGACGGCATTTTCATCGCCATCGGCCACACGCCGAACACCAAGCTCTTTGAAGGCCACCTGGCGATGGACCCGAACGGCTACGTTATCACCGCGCCGGGCCGCCCCATGACCAGCGTGGCGGGCGTCTTCGCGGCGGGCGATGTCCAGGACACCGAATACAAGCAGGCCATCACGGCGGCGGGGACGGGCTGCCAGGCCGCCATGGACGCCGAGCGCTTCCTGGAAGAGCAGGAGCAGGGCGAGTAGAAGATGAGGACGGATAGGCCGGGCGCGCGATGCGCCCGGCCTTTTTCTTTGCCGCTCGGCAGGAAAGCCCAACGCGCATGGCGAACCCTTCCCCATGACGCAAACCTTAGAAGAGTACAAAGCGGCGGCGGGGCCGCTGCCGGAGACGATCAAGCGCTGGCACCTGCACGGGGCGGGCCTGGAGTCGCTGCGCGAGGTGACGATTGACCTGCCCTCATATGGGCCGGACGAATTGCTGGTGCGGCATGATGCCTGCGGTATCTGCTTCTCCGACATCAAGATCATCAACCTTGGCCCGCAGCACCCGCGCCTTCAGGGGCGGGATATGGACGCCCGCCCGATCGTCATGGGGCACGAGGTCGCCCTGACCGTGGCCAGGGTGGGGGAGAGCCTGACGGGCCAGTTTCACATCGGCCAGCGGTTCATCGTGCAGGCCGATGTCTACTACAAGGGCGCGAATCCCGCCTACGGCTATCAGCTTGACGGCGGTATGGCGCAGTATGGGGTGGTGACGAAGGAGGTCCTGCAAGGCGATGAGGGGTGCTACTTACTGCCCCTCGCAGACACGACCGGTTATGTGGAGGCCGCCTTGGTGGAGCCATGGGCCTGCGTCGTGGCGGCCTATGAGTACCCCTACCGTGATGGGCTCGCAGATGGGGGGCGGCTGCTGGTTGTCCAGGTCAACCCGGCCCTGAAGAGCGACGTGGCGGCGCTCAGCGCTTCCGGCCACCAGCCGGGAGCGATCGTGACCGTGGATGATGTGGCTGGGACGGACTTCGCCCACCTGCGGAAAGAGGAGACGGGCGGGCACGGGTTCGACGATATCGTCATCTACGGCACGCCCGACCCCGAGGACCTGACACGGATCATGGGCTGCCTCGGGCCGCGCGGCGTCCTCAACCTAGTTCGGGACCAGCCTCTGCTGGGAACCGTCCCCGTGGACATCGGGCGGGTGCATTATGAGCAGCATTTGTTTATCGCTGCGGACGATCCCACCCAAGTGGGCGATGCCTACGCCCGTAATACGCGCCGGGACCTCCTGCCGGGCGGCAAGGTCTGGCTGGCCGGGGCGGGCGGGCCGATGGGACAGATGCACCTCCAGCGGGCCGTCATGCTGGACGCGCCGCCTGCGCTTGTCGTCGTCAGCGACCGGCACGACGACCGACTGGAACGGATTCGGGAGCGCTTCGGCGGTCTGATGCAGGAGCGCGGCATTGAGCTGGTTCTGTTGAACGCCCGTGCGGGCGGCGACCCGGCCGCGTATGGCCCCTTCGACGACATCCTCAGCATGGTGCCGAGCGTGGAGCTCGTCGCCCAATCTATCCCGCACCTGGCCGAGAACGGCGTCTACAACATCTTTGCGGGCGTCGCCAAGGGTGTCACGGCGGATCTCGATCTGGGCACGATCCTGGCGAAGAACCAGAGGCTCATCGGCACGTCGGGGTCGAGCATCGCCGACCTGCGGCACACTCTGGGGCTAGTCGAGTCGGGCGACCTTTCCACCAATGCCAGCCTCGCCGCCATCGGTGGACTGGGCGCCTTCCGGGACGGTCTAGCCGCCGTCAAAAGCGGGAAATTCCCCGGCAAGACGGTGATCTTCCCGCACATTACGGACTTGCCGCTGCTCTCCGTCGAGGACCTGAAGACGCAGATGCCGAACGTCTATGCTAAATTGCAGGATGGCACGTTCTGGACGCGCGCGGCGGAAGACGCGCTGCTGCGGGAGAAACTAGGATAACCTCATGCGCCTCCAAAACAAATCCGCCATCGTCACTGGGGCGGCCCAGGGCCTGGGCGAAGCCCTCGCCCGCCGCCTCGCCGTCGAGGGTTGCGACGTGCTGCTGGCCGACATCAACCTGGACAAAGCCCGCGCCGCCGCCGACGCTATCGAGCGTGACACGGGCCGGCGCACCGGTGCGACCCAGACCAATGTCGCAAGCGAAGCCGATGTGCAGGCGATGGTGGACGAGGCCGTCAGCGCCTTCGGCAAACTGGACATCCTGGTCGCCAATGCGGGCATCGTCCGCGCGCACGATATCACGGAAATGCCCCTGAGCGAGTGGCAGGCCGTCCTGGACATCAATCTGACCGGCTACTTCCTCTGCGCCCAAGCGGCAGCGCGAGCCATGATCCCGCACAAGCGCGGGGCCATCGTCCAGATCAACTCCAAGTCCGGCAAGAAAGGCTCCTACCGGAACAGCGCCTATGCCGCCTCCAAGTTCGCCGGCATCGGCCTGACTCAGAGCATCGCGCTCGACCTCGCGCCCCACAAGATCCGCGTCAACGCCGTCTGCCCCGGCAACCTGCTCGACGGCACCCTCTGGCAGACCTCTCTTTTCGAACAGTACGCCAAAACGCAGGGCCTTTCCCCCGACGAGGTGCGCGCCAAGTACGAGTCCCAGGTCCCTCTGGGGCGCGGCTGTACCTACGACGATGTCGCAAACGTCGTCGTCTTCCTTGCCTCCGACGAGTCCTCCTACATGACCGGCCAGGCCATCAATATTACCGGCGGCCAGGAAATGAGGTAACTGACGTTACGCATGGGCTTTGGCCGGGCCGTGAGCGTTGGGCCGCGAGTGCCGGGCCGCGAACGCCGGGCCGCGAGTGCCGGGCCGCGAGTGCCGGGCCACGATTGTCGGGCCGTGAGCGTTGGGCCACGAGTGCCGGGCCGCGAGTGCCGGGCCGCGAGTGCCCCGCCGTGAACGGCAGGTCTGGGGGGCGCAGACGCCGACCGCCCGGTGGGCGGAAGAGGCGCACGCGTGGATGAAGCGCACGCGTGGGTGAAGCGCATGGGCGGAAGAGGCATATGGGGCGGTCTTGCTCCTCCGCCCGCAGGGCGGTTGGCGTCCTCGCCCCTCAGACCTGCCGTTCACGGCGGGGTGTTCACGGAGCAACTGCACCCGACGGCTTGGCGCTCACGGCCCGGCGCTCACGGCCCGGCGCTCACGGCCCGGCGCTCACGGCCTGGCGCTCACGGCCTGGCGCCCATGGCCTGGCGCTCACGGCCTGGCGCTCACGGTGGGCCGTTCACGGCGGGACGCCCAGAGTGAGGCTTGTATAACATCAGTTACTGACTGATGTTACGCAGAGGTTCAGGCCAGAAGGTCGTTTGGCTGAAGTCTCTGCAACTGACCAAAGGCGGCTTGTAAAGCCGCCACACATAATAGCGGCAAATATTGCAAAGTAGAGTAAAGGCACGGGAACCGGGCCGGAGGACACACATCTATGACGCTGCACAATGACGAACTGAGCCAGAACGAACTGAGCCAGAACGAACTGAGCCGAAGGGAGTTTCTTTCGGCGGCGGCCAGCCTGGCGGCCCTACTGGCGCTGAGCGGCGCACACGAGGCCGAGGCGGCGAACGCACCGGCAGGCGGCGGGCGGGTCGGCACATCCTATTTCGACACCGGCAGGCTGTTCGTAGTGTCCTCGAGCCACCAGGACACGGGGTGGATGGATACGCCGGCGGCGTGCAGGCAGTTCAGGATTGAGCGAGACATCATGCCCGCGCTGGAAATGATGCACAAGGATCCTAAATATACTTTCTGTATGGAGGCCACGCTGCACCTGATGGAGTTTCTCGAGGCTCACCCGGAAATGCGCGGCGAAATCATCCAACGTATGAAGGAGGGCCGTTTGGAATTCGGCGCCACCTACAACCAACCGTACGAATCATGGCTGTCCGGCGAGGAGTTGATTCGGGAAACCTATTACGGGCGGCGCTGGATCATGAAAAACCTGCCGGGCTGCGACGCCAGGGTCGCGTTCAATGCGGACCCGCCCGAGCGATCACTCCAAATGCAGCAGATCCTCGCCAAGGCGGGCATTCCCTATATGTTCATTAGCCGCTATCGTGAGGGGCTTTACCGGTGGCTCAGCCCGGACGGCACGGGCATCCTCGTCTATACGCCCGGACATTATAGCAAACACATTTCGTTTCTCAATAACAGCCTGGAGAATAGTTTCCGACTTATCAACACCGAGATGACAGAGCAATCGCCATATTATCAAAAGCGCCAGATTCCACCCGTCCACTGCCTGATCAATACCACGGATTTCGCGCAGCCGACCGATTTCAGTCCGCTCATCGCGGCATGGAACGCGCAAGCGGGCGCCCATCCAGCGATGGGTTATGGCTCGATGCGCGGGTTTTTTGAAACCATCAACAACCCCGACGCCCATTTTGATACGATTGCAGGCGAGCGTCCCGACGTGTGGGTATACATCACCGGTCCAACCCATCACTGGACGGCATCGGTGAAACGCGAGGCCGCGCGGCTGCTGCCCGCCGCCGAAACCTTCACCACCATCGCGTGCCTGCTGGCGGGAAATTTCGACAAGTGGCCCGCCAAGGAATTGGATGCCGCATGGAAGGACGAGATCTACATGGATCACGGAATCGGTGGGAACAACGGACATATTACCGACGCGGTCTTCCATCACAAGATCGAAAATGCCCGCGACACTGGCCGCAACCTGCTCGACAAGGCGCTTGGCGACATCGCGTCACAGGTGAAGTCAAAGCGGAAACTCGGCACGCCGGTCACGGTGTTCAACGATCTTTCATGGCAACGCTCCGGTCCGGTCGAAGTTGATATATCTGCCGACGCGCATTTAGTGGACGCGGATGGCAAGGAAATCCCCCACCAGATGACGACGCTCGGTCGAGCGGAGGACATCAATGTGGCCGTCGGCGCGAAAGCGAGCGCCGACTCAATGTTTAGCGCGGATTATGATCCGGCAAAGGCCGTGGACGGCCGCTGGGATGTCCGCGACCCGAATCCCGAGACCGGCCCGTCATCCAAGTGGAACTCCGCCGTCGGCAATGGCCCGCACTGGCTGGCGCTGGACTTCGGCCAACCCCGCTCGATCCACAAGGTGGTCATCCGCCACGAAGGCGTCATAGGCGCGTTCGGCGGCGAAACGAAATATAACACTGCGGACTATCAGATCCAGGGCGGCGACACCGCCGACGGGCCGTGGACCGACCTGGTTCCGGCCGTGGTAGGCAACACAGCTTCCCTGACAACCCATTCCTTCGCACCGAAAACCATCCGTTTCCTGCGACTGTATATCACCAAGGGCGCGGCCTGCGATTCAACCGCGAGGATTTACGAAGTGCAGGCGTTCCAATCATCCGCGCCGAAACCCAAGTTGTTATTCATCGCCGCCGACGTGCCCGCGCTCGGTTACAAGACCTACTGTCTCGCGCCCGGCAAATCCACCTTGCAACCACGGGTCAATGACGCATCCCCTGACACCATCGAAAACAACTTCTATCGGATCAAGCTCGCCCCTGGCGGCATCGCCTCGATTTTCGACAAACAACAGAACCGCGAACTGCTCAAGACCGACAAGTTCCTCGGCGGCGAGGTATTCACGATGCTTTCGGTTGCGGAGAACAACCGCGCCCAGGGCACCGACGCCGGCGAGTTCGGCAGTGTTCTCCTGCCGGTCATGGATGCGTCCTTCGACCGCGCGAGCATCCACAAACCGGCTTGGAAGGTGCTGGAAAACGGCACCCTGCGCACGGTCTATCAACTCGAACAGCCCATGTCCGACACCACCGTGCGCCAGCGTGTCGTGATATGGCATTCCATCAAACGGATCGATTGTGAAGTGGATCTGAATGATTTCAACGGCACCCTCTGGCGCGAATATCACATGGCACTGCCGCTCGCTGCGGAAAAGCCGACGATCGCTTATGAGGTGCCGATGGGGGTTGTGGAAATCGGCAAGGATGAGCTTCCGACCACCGGCGGCTATGCCTACGGCAATCTCAACTACACCGACCAGTGCCGTGACATCCATCCCCGCATGATGCAAAACTTCGTGGATGCCAGCGACAGTCGCGGGGGACTAACGATGAGTTCCAGCGTTTCGGTGTTCGACTGGGTGGACCCGACCACGAATCCTGTGACCTATCCGGTGATCCAACCGGTGCTGCTTGCCTCGCGCAAGAGTTGCAACGGCACGGGTGTATGGTATCCGCAGGCCGGGACGCACAACTACCGGTTCAGTCTAACTACCCATGAGGGCGGCTGGCGCAACGGCCGCAAGGACGGCATCGCCGCGAACCATCCGCTGCACACCGTGGTCGGCGCGGCTGTCGCCGCCACCGCCGGCTTGCCGATGGAACAGAGCTTTGCCTCCGTAACCGCGGACAACCTGATTATCAGCACGCTGAAGAAATGCGAGGACGACAACAGCGTGATCGCCCGGATTTATGAGGTTGATGGCAGGAACAGCGACGCCACGGTCAAGCTGATCAAGCCGGTTCAGTCGGCCAAGGGGACCAACCTTATCGAAGAGGAAGGCAAATCTCTGACCGTCACCGGCGGCAATGCGGAAATTCATGTCGGCCACCACGCCATCGAAACCATCAAACTGAACATCAAATGAACCGCCTCGCGGCCAACGCCCCGGCTCCATGCCCGCAAATGTGCTCATGCCAAAGCCCCACGACCTTGCCGTTTGCTCGCCACGCCGGCGAGCAGAGTCACCGGCGTCAAGTTGCTTGGCTGCAAGAAGATGGAGGAGATCGGATAATCCGCGTACAGACCGAGGAGGGACTTGTTCAGAGAACTCATAGGACGAGTTTATCAGAAGTAAATCAGGAAGGCAGATATTCATCAAGATTTCTGCGTAACATCAGTTACTGATGTCACACACGGGCTGTGACCGGGCCGTAAACGACCCGTCTGGGGGGCGAGACGCCGACCGCGAAGCCACTGCCCCTCGTAGGAACGGAGCGGGGTGAACACCCGACCCTGCGGGTGGGAGAGAACCCCTGTCTTAATCTTGCCGGTCGCAGACCGGTTGGCCGCAGGCCCCCCAGACCTGCCGTTCAGGGCGGGACTGCACCCGGCGGCGGGACTGCACCCGGCGGCGGGACGGCGCAGCATCAGTCAGTAACTTTACATCACCACACCAATCAGGAGGCACTGGTCGTCACGGATGCCGCTCTGCGCGTAGTCATCCACCCCGGCGATAAGCCGCGTCATGATTTCCCGCGCGTCCCGTCGCCCTGCCTGCTCCTGGAGGAGGGCGGCCACGCCGTTCCCGGTGAGTAGGGCCGTGCGGGTCGGTCCCGCTTCGGTCAGCCCGTCGGTGAACAGCGCCAGCACGTCGCCCCGTGCGAGCACCACCGTCTCCTCGGTATAAGCGGCCCCCTCGAAGCCGCCCAGGATCGGGCCGGTCGCAGGCAGCTCCTCCACTCGCCCGGTCGCGGCCCGGAGGACCAGCCCGGCGTCCTGGCCGCAGTTGACATAATTCAAGACGCTCGTGTGGGCATCGAAACGCCCCACAAAGAGCGTCGCGAAACCCGTCAGCAGATCGTTCTCGACCAGGGTGCGCCCCAGTGTCGCCACCGGGCCTGCCAGGGTACGCCCGTTGTAAAGCGCGAAGCGCAGCATGTTCCGGACGGTCGCGACCTGCGAGGCCGCCGCCAGCCCCTTGCCGCTCAGGTCGCCGACGACGAGGAACGTCACGCCCTTGTCGGCGGCGAATACGTCGCTGAAGTCCCCGCCGACGCCTGCTTCTTCCAGGGCGGGGTGGTAGTAATCGGCCAATTCCATGCCGGGAATGGAGGTCGGGACAGCAGGCTGGAGCGCCTGCTGGAGCTGCTCGGCGATGCGGTGCTCGCGCTCCGTCAGGCGCTCCCGCTCCAACTCCAGCGCCCGGCGCTCGCTGATGTCGAAGAAGGTGACTACGGCCCCCTGGACCTTCCCCTGCTCGACGACTGGCGCGGTGCTGTAAGCGACGGGGAAAGAAGTGCCGTCCGCACGCCAGAATACCTCGTCTTCGATGCGCGCACTTTCTCCGCTGCAGATGGCGTGGAAGACCGGGCACTCGCTCTCCGGGTAGACCGTACCGTCCGCCCGCGTGTGATGGACCAGCGCGTGCCCGTTCTGCCCGATGATCCCCTCCTGTGCGAAGCCGAGCATCCGCGCCGCCGCCCGGTTGACGAACGTGAACCGACCCCCGGCGTCAATGCCGTAGATGCCTTCCCCCGTCGAGTCCAGCAGCAGGCGGTTCGTATCGGAGAGGCGGCTCTGCTCGGCTTCCAGGGTCCTGCGCTCGCTGATGTCCCGCAGATAGGCGATCGCCCCACGCTTCCCATCCCGCTTCGTCGGCACGATGGCAAGCTCCACGGGGAACTCCGCACCACCTTTCCGCATCCCGATCAACTCGATTCGCTGTCCAAGGACCGGCCCTGCTCCTGTCGCGAGGTAATGAGCAAATCCCACGTGATGCTGTCCTCGGAAGGCAGGCGGGATAATCGTTTCCGCAAGAGGCTGGCCCATAGCTTCCTCCAAGGAGTAGCCGAATGTCCTCTGGGCGGCGGGATTGAACTCGGTGATCTTTCCCTCCTCGTCTATGGCGATGATGCAGTCCAGGGCGACTTCGAGCACGGCGGTCTTGCGGGCCTCGCTGTCGCGCAGGGCCTCTTCGCTGTGCCGGGCGTCCTCTGCCGCCTCCTCGGCCCGCTGCTGCTGCTTGCGCTGGGAACTGCTGAGGGCCGAAACGCTCAGGCCGACAATGACGAAGACCAGGAGCGTGACCTGATCACTGCGGCCCGTACTGGAGAACACCTGTGCCACGCTGAGGAAGTAGTACGTTGCGGTGATAGTGGAAAGGGCGAGGGCGACCATCCCGCCGCCCCAGCCACCGACCCAGGCGCTGAAAACGAGGGCGGGGAAGTAGGTGATGAAGGCCACGCGCTTGCCGGAAAACGGGTTGAGTGCGAAGCGGACCAGCGTCGAGAGCGCAACGCTGGCGATGACCGCCGAATATGTCCTGATATGCGCCTTGACGGTCGAAGCGGCTTGATTGAGTGCAGGGTCCCTCATCGCAGAGCCTCCGACAGCCAGCTCGGCAGCGGCGGCTCCCGCTCCTGCTCGATCAATGCCGTCGTCCCCTCGGGGCCGGTCAGCAGGTACAAGTGGTCCGCCGTCTCGAGCATCATCTTCAGCCCATGGCCCAGGCTCCCTGCCGTCGTGAAGCCGCGCGCCAGGGCCGCGCGGGGCAGGTTCTCCACCGTGATCCCCGCGCCTTTGTCCTCGACACGCACCTGAATCGTCCCCGTGGCGCCGACGAACACGTGCGCCGTCCCGCAGCCCGCGTGGACGATGGCGTTCATGCCCGCCTCGCTCGCCGCCGTGATCAGGTCGAACTGGCGCTCGTCCGAATGACCTGCCGCAAGTGCCGCCCCCTGCGCGCGGCGGCGCAGCTCCCACAGCCCTGCCTCCCGCGTCAGCAGGATCGGTTCCCCCACCGGCGAGAGCGGCGCGGGCAGCGGCGCCGAGGAGTTGGACAGCAGCAGCTTGCCCTCGGTCACGCTCGCCAGCACGTCCCGCAGGAAGGCCTGCTGGCGTGCGGCCGCCTCACGCCGTTCGCCCTCCATCTGCGCCCTTTCGCCGTCCATCACGACCCGCTCCGTCACGTCCAGTGCGGTGATTAACCTGGCCGCCCGCCCGTGGAAGTTCAGTGCGTTGGCCGCTATCTCCACCCATAGACCCGACCCATCCTTGCGGAGATGCCGCCACGGGCCGTCTGTGCGCGTGCCGACGCGCGGTGCCCCGATGGAGGCGGTCAGGGCGGGCTTGTCCTCGGCGGGCCGAATATCGTTCAGGGTCATCGTCTGGAGCTCCTCGGCCGAATAGCCGTAAATGCCCACGGCGGCGGCATTGACGGCTAAAAAGCCCAGCGTCTCCAAATCGTAGACCCACATCGGCTGCGGGTTTGCCTCGAACAGCAGGCGGTACTCCTCGCGGTTTGCCCGCAGCGCCTCCTCCGCCTTCGTCTGCTCCGTCACGTCCCGGACCACGACGGCTACCCCCATCACCTTCGCGTCGCGGAAGACGGGGTAGTAGGAAGAAAGGACCCGGCGCGCGCCCTGCGCCAGGTCAGGAGTGCGGCCTGCCAGAGCGACATCAACGACCTCCTCGCCCGCCATCGCCCGCTCGAACAGCGGCAGGCGGCTCTCCCAGAGCGCGGCCCCCAGGACCTCGGAGACGGGCCGGCCTAGATGCGCCTCAACGGGCAAGCCATTGATGGCCGCCAGGCGCGCATTGACGCGGGCGAAACGCAGTTGCCGGTCCACAAAGCCGAACCCCAGAGGGCCATAAGCGAAAAGGGTGTCCAGCAGCGCCAAGCGCTCCTGAACGCCGCTGTCCTCGTGGGGCGAAAACAGGTCCATGATCAGCCGCTTTCTCTTCCCGTGTCGAACTCTTCGATGCGAGTCCAACTCTTCGATACGAGTCCATCGGACATCGCCATAGAATACGACACTGGTGTCCCGACCTCCTCCCGCAGTCCCGGATTTTACTGGCTGGGTTGAAAAATAGATGAAGATAAGTTATGCATATACTAACATATATGTCTTTGCAATAAGCCTGCCGGAAAGGTAAAGTAGGTGTATCTGAGGACGGCGATACGCGCCGCGCAATGCAATGAGGAAACTGATGGCCGCACAAATCCACGCGCAAGAAGAAACGCTTACTCCCCCGCCCCCTGTGCGCGGCTGGCTCCCCCTGCTGTCGCTCCCGGTGCGTCAAGCCTTGTTCATCACCGCCGCCTTTTTCTGCCTTTCGCCCTGGGCCTCCCCGCCCATCGCGCTGGCCTTGGGAATGTTCCTGGCGCTGACCTATGAGAACCCCTACCATCATATCGGCAAACACGCCGCCAAGCTGCTCCTGCAAGGCTGCGTCGTCTTCCTCGGCTTCGGCATGGACCTTGCCGTCGTGCTCCAAGCGGGCAAAAGTGGAATGCTCTTTGCCGTCGGCAGCATCGCTGGCACCCTCATCCTCGGGTACCTCGCGGGCAAGTGGCTGAAGATCAACAGTAAGACCTCTGCCCTGATCTCCGCCGGCACCGCCATCTGCGGCGGGTCGGCGATCGCCGCCGTCGGCTCGGTCATCGGGGCGGCTGAGGGCGAGATGACCGTGGCAATGGGCACGGTCTTCCTGCTGAACGCCGTGGCGCTGTATGTCTTTCCAATTTTGGGTCATACGCTGGGCTTGTCCCAGACGCAGTTCGGAACCTGGTGCGGGGTCGCGATCCATGACATCTCTTCCGTGGTCGGTGCGGCATCCCGCTATGGTCTACCCGCCCTCCAAACGGCGACGGCCGTGAAGCTCTCGCGCGCCTTGTGGATCGTGCCGGTCGCCATCGCGGCGGCACTCGCCTTCCGTCGCCGAAGTCCGGAGACAGCCCCCGCACGGGCCGGCGGCCTGGCAGACACGACCGTCGGCTTCGATCCCAATCAGACCCCGCTGAAGGCGCAGGGCAAGCTGCAAGTGCCGTGGTTCATCGGCCTATTCCTGCTGGCCTCGGTCGCCCGCAGCTTTGTCCCTGGCGTGGCGGGCGCATCGCCGGCCCTCTCTCACATTGCGACGGTGGGCCTGACCTTGACACTGTTCCTGATTGGGGCGGGTATCTCGCAGAAGACGCTCAAAATGGTCGGCTGGAAGCCGATGGCGCAGGGCATACTCCTCTGGCTTGCCATCAGCGCCGGCTCGCTCCTGGTCATCCTGCATGTCGTCCGCTGACCGGAGGCAACACGCAGTACCTCCTCCAGACGGCGGAGCGTGATACGAGGGAACCACGCCGCAAGATCGGCCTCGCCCTTCTCCAGGAAGAAGCCCGCCGATGAGTGGAAATCCTTCACGCCGCCGATGATGCTCAAGCCCGCCTCTCGCTCCATGATCCGCCTCATGGTGCCCCGACTGTTCGCCGCTGCACCCAAAAGGCCGCCTCGCGCTATCACCGTGCCGAAGTGCCGGTGGAGGGCGATGCGCGCGTTCAGTTTGGAAGATGCCTGGTACTGCTCCTGCAAATAGGCCGGATCGGCCGCTTAAGCCACAAACTTGTCGGACAAGTTACTTACTGATGTTACGCCGTCCCGCCCCCCAGACGGGTCGTTTACGGCCCGGTCACAGCCCCTACGTAACATCAGTTACTTATCCCTCCAGAGAGGAATTTTGGTGCGGTGGATAGAACATCTTTCTCGCGTCTGAGACAGACTCGCCTCTGAGACAGATCGCCACGGAAAGGGTCGGACGCCCCTAGGTTCGGCAGCGGATTTGCGATGAATTCACCCACAGGTTTAACCGCGGACCGTGTTCGGCCCCGCATCGCTGTCATCGGCTACGGTTGGTGGGGGCGCGACTGCCACTGCCGCCTCATCACACTTGCTGAGGGCCTGGAGCTTTACGGGGTAGCGACCAACGACCCCGCCAAGCTCGATGTGATCCGCTCCCAGCAGGACTGCCGGGCCTTTCCGAGCTATGACGCGGCCTTCGACGATCCCAATGTAGATGCCGTTGTCATTGCCACGCCCAGCCATGCCCATGCCGACCTGGCGATCCGGGCGCTGGCGGCAGGCAAGCTTGTCGTCACCGACAAAGCCATGTGCCTGACTCTGGCCGACTGCGACCGGATGATCGCGGCCTCGGAACGCGCGGGCCGTCTCCTGACCGTGTTCCAGAACCGGCGTCTGGACGATGATTTTCGGACGCTTCAGGCGTGCCTGGCGGACGGTCATCTCGGCGATATGCGCTGGCTGGAGACGGCTTGGCAGGGCTTTGGAGCATGGGGCGGCTGGCGTGGGCAGGCGGCCCTCGGCGGAGGCCGTTTCTACGACTTGGGAGCACATCTGGTTGACCAGATCGCACTGCTGTTCCCGGAACGCATCACGGGTGTGTTCTGCCGGATGCCCCGCGACTTCCCTGAATCCGATGTGGACAGCGAATGCCTCATTGTCATAGACTTCGAGGGCGGCCGGACGGCCCTCTGCGATCTGTCCAGCCGCTGTGCGTTCCCCAAGCCCCGCTTCTGCGCCCACGGCACAAAGGCCACCTACCTCCAGTACGGCATGGACCCGCAGGAAGCGGCATTGATGGCTGGAAACATTGACGCGGCACACCCGGACCCCGCGCACGGGGCCCGTCTCAAAGGGCAGGGGGCCGAAGAGGATGTGCCGCGCGTTCCAGGCCGGTGGCGCCTCTTCTACGAGAACCTGGCCGACGTTCTGACCCAGGGCGCACTGCCCTTGGTCAAACTGCCCGAAGCCCGCCGCACCATCGGCATCCTCGACGCTGCACGCCGCTCCGCCGAGACGGGAGCACGCATCTCCGTGGATTTCGGCCCCGTGTGAGTCTCCGTTATATCGCTGTTGTGCATCAGCACTACCTGAGTATAGAGGGAATAATTTCGGTTCAATGGAGAAGTTAGATGTCAAACTTTGTTACAAAATCCTTGGTCTTGAACCTGGGGTAACAGTGGCACAGCTAAAAGAAAAGCGTGGCAAGCTAGCCCAGCAGTGGCATCCAGATAAAGAAAAGGACCCCAAACGTAAGGCAGTTCTCGAAGACAAAATGAAGGACATCAACAACGCCTTCGATCTCTTAAAAGCCTCGCTCTCCAGTGCGCCTGCAGAGCCTTTACGAACAAACCAGCAAACGCAGGCAGACACTCCCAAGCCGGCACCGGCAAAAAAGAAACCGTGGGAAGTGGAAGCTGAGGAGCGGCGTAAGAAAACGGCCGAGCGAGAGGCAAAAGAGCAGCGAGAACAGGACGCACAGAAGCGGGAGTGGAAAGTTGAATTCGCGCGAGTGCAGGAGGAAGCTGCCCGCCAGCGCGCGCACCAGCAAGCGGAAGCCGCCCGCCTGCGTGAGTGGTTCGCTCAGGAAAAAAAGCGCCAGGAACAGGAGGCGACGCCGCGAGACCGGAAAAGCAGTTCTCCTTATGGACGTCAGGAAACGGAAGCCATCCCTCCTGTGCGGCAGGAAGCGGAATTCATCTCTCGTTCGCGTGAGCCGAGGCCGCCCGCGCGAAAAGAAGCAGGGGACAGCAAACACATCTATCTCAAGGGGAAATGCACGAAATGTGGCAGAAGCAAAGAGCACATTGCCGGCTATGACTTGGCCTGCCTTTAAGTGCCGATAACTGAGGACGCGTGGATGACAGAAAAAAGAGTGTGGCAGTGGAACTGCTTCCACTGCCACACTCTCTGCTTTTCTACCGATACGGCTCAGGCCAGGTCGAAGCGGTCCAGGTTCATCACCTTGACCCACGCGGCGGTGAAGTCCTGCACGAACTTTTCCTTCGCGTCATCACAGGCGTAGACCTCAGCGATGGCCCGCAGCTCTGAGTTCGAGCCGAAGATGAGGTCCGCGCGGGTCCCCGTCCACTTGACCGCGCCGGTCGCACGGTCGCGGCCCTCGAACACTTCATCGGCCGCCGAAGTCGCGCCCCACTTCGTCCCGAAATCAATCAGGTTCACGAAGAAGTCGTTGGTGAGCGTCCCCGGACGGTCGGTGAAAACGCCGTGCTGCGACCCGCCGATGTTCGTGTCAAGGACGCGCAGGCCGCCGACGAGTGCCGCCATTTCCGGTGCCGTCAGTGTCAGGAGCTGTGCCTTATCGATCAGCAGTTCCTCTGGGGACGCCAGGTGCTTGGCGTTCCAGTAGTTGCGGAACCCGTCCGCCGCCGGTTCGAGCGCGGCAAAGGAGGCCACATCGGTCTGCTCCTGTGAGGCATCGGCACGTCCGGGTGTGAAGGGCACCGTCAATTCATGGCCGGCCGCTTTGGCCGCCACCTCGATGCCCGCACTGCCGCTGAGAACGATCAAGTCGGCAAGCGAGACCTGCTTACCGCTGGACTGAGCGCCGTTGAACTCCAGGCGGATGCTCTCAAGCGTTTCCAGCACCGTCTCCAGCCCAGCGGGGTTGTTGACTTTCCAGTTCTTCTGCGGGGCGAGCCGCAGGCGCGCGCCATTCGCGCCGCCGCGCTTGTCGGAGCCGCGGAACGTCGAGGCGGAGGCCCAGGCGGTCGAGACCAGCTCAGGCACCGACAGCCCGGAAGCGAGGATCATGCTTTTGAGCACGGCGATGTCCTGCACGTCAATCAGTGGATGCGTGACAGCCGGGATCGGATCCTGCCAGAGCAGCACTTCCGCGGGAACTTCCGGGCCGAGATAGCGCGCGATCGGACCCATATCGCGGTGCGTCAGCTTGAACCATGCCCGCGCGAAGGCGTCCGCAAACTGATCCGGGTTCTCATAGAACCGCCGCGAGATCTTCTCATAAGCGGGGTCCACGCGCATGGAGAGGTCGGTGGTGAGCATAAACGGCGCATGGCTCTTTGCCGGGTTGTGCGCGTCTGGCACGGTGCCCGCCCCCCCGCCGTCCTTGGGCTTCCACTGGAACGCGCCCGCTGGGCTTTTCGTCAGCTCCCATTCGAAGCCGAAAAGGTTCTCGAAGTAGCCGTTGCCCCACAGCGCCGGTGTCGTCGTCCAGGCTCCCTCAAGACCACTCGTGATCGTCTGCTCGCCGTTCCCGCTGCCGAATGTGTTCCTCCAGCCGAGACTCTGCTCCGCGATGCCTGCCAGTGCGGGTTCCGCACCGATGTACTCGCCCGGATCAGCAGCGCCATGCGTCTTGCCGAAGGTGTGCCCGCCGGCGATCAGCGCGACCGTTTCCTCGTCATTCATCGCCATGCGGCCAAAGGTCTCGCGGATGTCATGGGCCGCCGCCAGTGGATCGGGTCTTCCGTTCGGGCCTTCCGGGTTTACATAGATCAGGCCCATCTGAACGGCACCCAGGGGATTCTCAAGTTCGCGGGCGGCGGTATAGCGCTCGTCGCCCAGCCACTCCTTTTCAGAACCCCAGTAGATGTCTTCCGCCGGTTCCCAAACGTCTTCACGTCCACCGGCGAAACCGAATGTCTTGAAGCCCATCGACTCCAAGGCACAGTTGCCGGTAAGAATCATCAGGTCGGCCCAGGAGATCTTACTGCCGTACTTCTTCTTGATCGGCCAGAGCAGCATACGCGCTTTGTCGAGGTTCGCGTTGTCGGGCCAGCTGTTGAGTGGCGCAAATCGCTGGGTGCCGAACCCTGCGCCGCCGCGGCCGTCCGCGACGCGGTAGGTGCCTGCGCTGTGCCACGCCATCCGGATGAAGAGCGGCCCATAGTGACCGTAATCAGCCGGCCACCAGTCCTGGGAATCAGTCATCAGATGGAAGATGTCTTCCTTCACAGCGTTCAGATCAAGAGACTTGAACTCTTCCGCGTAGTTGAACGACTCGCCCATCGGGTCCGAAAGGCAGGAGTGCTGACGGAGGATGCTCAGCTTCAGCTGATTGGGCCACCAGTCACGGCTGCTCATCCCGCCGCCTGCCGCCTGCTTCAGGACGCCACTCGTGAACGGACAGGTGCCCGCCTCATGACTGGTGCCGGTCTCAGGATTGGGTCCTGACCCATGATTGGGGGATGACTCATGGGTCAAGGCCGAGATGATGTCCGGCGTGTTGTATTCCGCAGTCGTGTCACTCATAAGAGATGCTCCTTTAGATCTTTCGCTTGATTCTCTTGCCGGCACTCGGGACAGAGGCCCCAAAAGATGACCTCCGCCTCCTCGACGACAAAGCCGTGTTTGGTGGAAGGCTCCAGGCAGGGTGCCGCGCCGACAGCGCAGTCCACATCTGCGGTCACTCCGCAGCGGCGACAGACGAGGTGATGGTGGTTATCGCCCACCCGCGCCTCATAGCGGCCTGAGTGGCCGGAAGGCTGGATTCGCCGGACAAGCCCCGCTTCTTCCAGGATGTGCAGGTTGTCATACACCGCCTGGGTGGAGAGCGCGCCGAGCTGCCGGCGGGCGGCCTCCGCAATGGCTTCCGCGTCCCGGTGTTGTCCCTCGCCCAGAACGGCCGTAAGGATGGCCAGCCGAGACGCGGTCACCCGCAAACCTGCATGCCGAAGGACTTCGTGAAGTGGGCGTGTGTCCGAAACCATATTCTCTATTATAGCCGCTAATCTGGAATGAGTCAATAGTATGATAAGGTAATCTTTGACGAGTGGGAGAAGAGGAACCGGTCCCGCTTGGGACACTGCGGGGGCGCCAGGAGTTAAGTGCGATTGCCCTGCCCCAAAAGTGGAAGTGCCTAAAGTAAATCGGCCACGAAATCACAGACCTCTGCCGGCAGCTTCGGGAATGCGCGCTTGGCCCGCTGCCGCCGGTTCCAGGCGTACACGAACAAGGCCACCGCCCGCGTCAGCGCCCACAGGCACCGCGAGAAGCACAGGCTTTTGCGCGCCAGACGCGCCAGGTAGTGGCGCAGCTCGGCGTTGTCGCCCTCCACGCTGAACGTCTCGCTCTTGCCCGGCGCAACTGCATGGACGCCGTGGCCCCGCGAGGTCATTCCGGCCGCCAGCGTGGCGCGGGCGGCGCGGCAGACCGGGTTGCTGGTGATTGTATTGGCAAAGGAGGTTCCGCTTTGCCGCAAGCGCTCAATGTTCGGCGGTGAGCAGACGCCCTGCGCGGCGGCTTCCAGTCATTTGGCCGAGAGCTGATCCAGCATAAAAACGACGCCGCTCGGCCGGTCAGGCGGGAGGCTTGGCATTTTCCTTTTTCAGCCTCTCCGCCGCTTCCACCCAAATCGGATGAGCGTTGCAGGGCATCTGTTTTTCAAGTTCAAGTCCGCTTCGACCCTCCACCATGTATTTGCTGAAATACCCGTTAATCTGCGCGGTCAAGTCGGCGATGACCGAAGCCTGCGCGGGATCACTGTAGCGATTGACCGTCTCGCGCGGGTCACTGACCAGATCGTAGAGTTCGTGTGGATAGGTGACGCCCTCAAACGGGTAGCGCAGGATCAGTTTGTAGCGATTGGTGCGAACCATGCGGGCATTGCCGTATTCACTGAAATGGCTGGTGGGCGGGGTTTTGACGCGCTGACCGCGCAACTGGGGCAGGTAGGAGCGCCCCGGCGAGTTGATTTCGGCGGAGGTTTTGGCGTCGGGCGTAGCTCCGGCCACGTCCAGCAGGGTCGCCCACAGATCGGGGTGTCCGACCAGTTCTTCGGAGACCACGTTCTGCTGAATGCCGCCGGTAGGCCAGCTCACCGTGCAGGCGATCCGAATAGATTCCTCTAAAAAGTTCTGCGGCAGAGTTGCGATACCCTTTTCCCAGACGCCATGCTGCCCGCAGTTGAGGCCGTGATCGCCGGTGTAGACAATCAGCGTGTTTTCGAGCTGTCCTGTTGCCTCCAACTCGGCCACTACCTTGCCGACTTCCCGGTCCACACTGGACGCTGCGGCATAGTACTCAATGCGCCGCTGGCGCTCGACTTCAGGGTGGCTAGGCCTCGGCTCACGGACAAAGCCGTGACAGGGAACGGGATGCTCGTCGGGAATGTCTCGGAATGTCGCGTTCTGGTACTCGGCGACCAGATCATCGGGCGCGTTGCCATGGGGAACATGGGTGTCCACATAGCCGACAAACAGGAAGAACGGTTTCTGGCTGGCCGCCGGGTCGGCTTTGTGGGCGCGCAGGAACTCCAGCGCGTGATTGGTCAGCAGCGGCGACTGCTGGCCTTCTTCGACGACGTGCTGCCCCTGATCCGAAAAGTTCTGCTTCCCCCGATGCGGGTACTGACTGACCCAGTAGCTGAACCAGTAGTCAAAGCCGGGCTTCGGAACCGAGTCATGCCCGCAGTGCCACTTGCCGACCAGTCCCGTATAGTAGCCCGCTTTCTGCAGTAATTCTGAGATCAGCGTCTGGCCAGTCAGTCCGGGCAGATGAGGCTCCTGAGAGTCGTTGATCCATTCATTGATGCCGTGCTGCGAGGGCATCCGCCCGGTGAAAAATGAGGCGCGGGCGGGCGAGCAAACGGGGCAGGTGGTGATGGCCTGGTTCATGCGAACGCCCCGCGCGGCCAGGCGATCCAAATTAGGCGTTTTCAATTCCGTGCCGCCGTAGGCATGCTGCGCCCACCGTCCATGATCGTCCGTGAGAAAGACCAGAATGTTAGGGCGAGCGGGCCTTGCGGCGTCGCCCGCCGCTAGTGCCTGCGTTCCAGTGGACAGCGCGACGCATGCCACCCCGGAAAGTCTCAGAAAGTCACGACGGTCGAGTGAATCCAATTTGAGTTACCTTTTCCTTTACCTCAATGGCGCGCGTTTGCACAGCATCTTTTATACTTTTGGCCGCTCCCGCACGGACACGGATCATTGCGGCCCGTCGTGCGGCGAATGTTTTGGTCAAGCCGCGCAATCTCTTCCATGATCTCCGCCGGGGCGCGGCCTGAGTGCAGCAGCCCTGCCATCGCCCGCATATACGGATCAATGTGTTTGAAAAAACGGTAGTAGCCGGCACACAGGTAATTCAGACCCCATTCACCGTCCGGGGCGCGGATAAAACGGTGTTTCGGACACTCTCCCTGGCAGGCAAATCGGACTTCGCACTCACGGCAGTAGCGTGGAAGCGTGTCGGCTTTGTCACGGCCAAACTTCGTCTGCGCCTCCGAAGCGACCATTTCTCCGAGCGATTTCTCCAGAACGTTCCCCAGCCGGTACTGCGGATAAACGAAGTGATCACAGGAATACAAATCGCCGTTATGCTCAATGGCGACCGCTTTGCCGCAGGTTTCCGAGAAAACGCACAGGCTGGAACCCGCGCCCAGCCAGATGCCAAGAGCCACGTCAAAATGCTGAACATAAATGCATCCGACATCCCGGCGCACCCACTCGTCGAAAATCGTTGTGAGAAATGGCCCCCAGTCCTCGGCCCGGACGCTCCAATCCGTCACAGCAGAATCTGTTTCTCCCAGGCGCGGGGGCGGAGCCAGACTCAGCTGGATCAAGCCGTGTTCCGATGCCAGCGGCCCCGGCGAAGCGCGCTCTACCAGAGGAATGAATTGCAGGAATGTCGAGCCAATTTCCTTCAGGAACCGGTAGACGCGCTGGGGATGCTGAGAGTTCGCCCGGCTCACCACCGTCATCGTGTTGAAATCCACCCCATGCCTTTTTAGGGCTTCCAATCCCTGCATCACCCGGTCGAAGGTAGGCTCCCCGTGCTTGTCTACGCGGTAAGCGTCATGCAAATCCGTCGGCCCATCAATGCTGACCCCGACGAGGAAATGGTTTTCCGAAAGAAAGCCGCCCCAGGCATCGTCCAGCAGCGTTGCGTTGGTCTGAAGCGCATTGTGAATGGTTCGACCTTCGGCGTATTTTGTCTGAATGGCGACGGCTTTGCGGAAAAAATCGGCTCCTAGGAGTGTCGGCTCGCCTCCCTGCCAGGCGAAGTTGATTTCTTGGGCATCCTGCTGCTGAATATACTGCCTGATGTAGGTTTCCAGCACTTCATCCGACATTTGCCAGGAGGGACGCGGGCGTCTCCCTTCCTGGACATACATTTCTTCCTTTTCCAGATAAAAGCAGTATCGGCAGTCCAGGTTGCAGATAGGGCCGATGGGCTTTGACATGACATGGAACGCCGTTAAGGGCGGCTCAATCGCGCCTGCCGCCGGATGATAACGCGCGGGCCGTGGCTTGTCAATGACATTAAAATTCATGGATTTTTTCTCACGGGAGAGGAGAAGCAGAAATCTTCCGATAGCCTATTCTAAGCCTTGAGAGGCATTCTTGTCAAGGGTGCGAGAAATTAGGAGTGCCTAAAGCAAATCGGTAACAAAATCACAGACGTGCGCGGGCAGCTTTGGGAATCGGCGCTTGAACCTCTGCCGCCGGTTCCAGGCATAGACAAACAAGCCCACCGCCCGCGTCAGCGCCCACAGGCACCGCGAGAAGCACCGGCTTTTGCGCGCCAGACGCGCTAGGTAGTGCCGCAACTCCGCGTTGTCCCCCTCCACGCTGAACGTCTCGCTCTTGCCCGGTGCCACTGCGTGAGTGCCGGAGTACATAAGCTGGGCATAGATCGGGAGCATAGATCGGGAAGCCGTCGCTGAAGTAGCGGCGCGCCGGGGGGGCGGCGTCCACGACTCGCTGCATCACCTCCCAGTCCCGGTTCCACACGACGCCGAAGCCCACGATGCAGCGCGTGGCACGGTCCACGCACGTCATGACGTAGGCTTGCTCTTTTTTTGGGAGACGAAGGTGTACAGCTCGTCCAGCTCCAGCGTCTCAACGCTCTGCTCCTGCTTTCGCTCCGCCGGCAAGGGCGGAGCGGGCAGACGGGCGGCGGCGGCGTTGACCCAATTGGCAACGCTCTGGGGGTTGACGCCCAGGTGTCTTGCGGTCCGCAGGAAGTTAGTGCCGTCCACATAGAGCTTGAGGGCCTGGCGGCGCAGGGACAGGTCGTAGCCCTGCTTGTTGGGTGCGGGAGTGTAGGTGCGTCCGCAGTGGCGACACTCGCGGCGGGCGGTGCCGGTTTTGTTCTTGCCGGCGCGGTGCTGTTTGGTGGTCGCCCCGCAGGCGGGGCAGGTCAGTTCTTGCTCAGACAGGAGCCTATTATAGCGCAAAAATACCTGCCGAGCAACTTTAGGCACTCCCGGTTCTCGTTCCATTTGCACGTTGCTTCATCTTATGGTACAATGTCGCGTTGCCTCCTGAAAATGCAATGTGCCGATGATCAACGGAGACCGCGCATGAAATTGACTACCCTTCAAGCCCTAGCCGGCCTCGGCCTGCTTGCAACCGGCATCGCCGCTGTTTGCCTTGTTATGCCCCGCGTCGCCGCGCCCGCCCGCGCCGCCGCCATTTCCAGCCGCGTGGTCGCTGCCCCCCAGTCGCTCCGGGACTTTCACCCGCTCTTGCCGCCCACGCGGCTGGCCGCCCTGCGCGCCGATGAGGCCGGGCGTATTCCTATCCTGATGTATCACTCCATCGGCGCCCCCGCCCATCGCGGCGCCCGCTACGATTCGCAGGGGCTGAACATCGCGCCGGAGACCTTCCGCAAGCACCTGGCGCTGATGTATGCCGCGCACTGGTATCCGGTCAACATGCGGGACGTGCTGGGCTCACATCTCGCCGTGCCCGCCGGACAGACGCCGGTCGTGCTGACCTTCGATGATGCGCGCGGCAGCCAGTTCCACTATCTGCCGGACGGGACGGTTGACCCGAACTGCGCGGTGGGCATTTTGGAAGCCTTCCACCAGGAGCATTCGGACTGGCCGCTGCGGGGAACGTTCTATGTCCTGCCCAAGTCCGCCTGGAATCCTGTCCCCTTTTGGCAGCCAGGCCGGGAGACCAAGAAGCTGCGCGCCCTTGTCGCAGACGGCTTCGAGGTCGCCAATCATTCGACCACACACCGCATGATGACCCACCTCTCTGGGACGGAGCTGACCTGGGAGATGGCCGAGTGCCAGCGCTATGTCCGGGAGCGCGTCCCCGAGGCGACTATGGACACGATGGCCCTACCCGGCGGGGCCGCCCCGAAGAACCATGCCCTCTGGAACACCCTGCTGCGCGGGCGGCTGGGCAAGATCATTTATCGCAACCGCTGCATCCTGATGGCCTGGGGCGGGCCGAGCCGCTCCTGGACCGACAAGAAATTCGACCCCGACCGCATCAGCCGGATCGGATGCGGGCCGGGCTGGGTCGAGCGCGCCATTAAAGCTTTGTCCTCGCGCCGTATCCCCCCCTATGTCAGCGACGGCAACCCGGACACGGTCGCCGTGCCGCGCTCCGAGGCAATGTTCGTGAACCTTCACCGGCTGGATGGGGCGAAACTGGTTGTTTACAACGACTATGTGGCGGCGAAGCCCAAAGCAGCCCGTAAGAAGAACAACCCGAAGGTAGGCCAGAAAGCGCTGGTCGCGAGTCGGCGGGCATAGCCGCTGCCAGTGCGGGGACACAGCGGCCCGTGAGGAGACGCTGCGGCCCATGCAAAAAACCGCCGTCCTTTTTACCGTCGTCGGCCCCTCGATGGGACGCCCCACGACTATGGCCACCCGCCCGTCCTGGACCAGGGCGCGTCCGTGGACTACGGCAGCGCCCATCCGCACCCATTCGGTGGCAACCCGTCCAGCGGCCGAGCCGGCTATGGCGCGATTGACCGTATGGACCCTGCCGCAGGCCCCTTGATTTAAGCTGTATTGGGTTAGGCTGTATTGGGGTTAGCGGGGCGTTTCTACAAGGGGCCTGAAGGCAAGGGTCTCCTCACCCGTTCACACGAGAGGTTTTGTTATGATACGCCGCACACTCGTCGCCCTGCTGCTCGCTGGGCTGGCTGTTCTGCCGGCCCACACTGCTTGCGCCGCTCCCACCCCCGTTACCGTCACGCGCCTTACCTGGCATGGCTGGCCGGACTCCGTCCGCGTCTCCAACGGCATCGTCGAAGCGATCGTCGTGCCGACCATCGGGCGTGTGATGAGCTTCCAATTCGTCGGCCACCCGGAGACGAACCCAATCTTCGCCAACAAAGACTGGGAAGGCAAAACGGTCGCCGACGCCGACCCGGCGAGCTGGGCGACCTTTGGGGGCGACAAGCTTTGGCCCTCCCCGCAGAGCGAGTGGGCAAACCATAATGTGCGCGCCTGGCCCCCGGACCAGACCTTCGACGGCGACCCGGAGATCGCCAAGGTCATGCCGAACGGCATCCGCCTTTCCACACCCGACAGCGTCGCCTTCGCCGCCCGCGCCACGCGGACGATCACGATGAAGCCGGGCGAGGCGCGTCTCTACCTCGCCCAAACGCTGATCAAGGACCCCGACGCCTTGGGGGGCCGCGACGGCTTCCCCATCGGCATCTGGTCCATTACGCAGACGCGCGGCGATGGGACGATCTTCCTGCCGGTGGAGACGGGCGGTAGGTTCCCGGCCGGATATGCCTCACTCGGCGATCCAGGCGACATCCTTTCTACCCCCTACTTTACGGGCCAGGCAGGACTGCTGCGTGTCACACGGGATCTTGCCAAGTCTCACAAGATCGGCAGCGGGTCGGCGGCGGGCTGGATGGCTTCCCTTTATGGAGGCACAATCCTGTTCTCCGAGCACTACTCATACCAGCCCAGCGCGGCCTATCCAGACGGCGGATCGCCCGCCGAAATCTACACCAATGCCGGGGCGACGGCCTACATCGAGATGGAGATGCTCGGCCCGCTGGTTCCGCTGTCCCACGGCGAAAAGATCTCGCACGACATCTACTGGCAGCTCCAGCGCCTGCCGCGCGCGCCGAAGGGCGCGGCGGATGCGGGGATGCTGGTGGGGGAAGTGATGCATCCTCTCCCCGGCACAAGTGCCGACCCTCCCCTCAAAGGGAAGGGTGGGTAAACGGGGGTTTAGCTAGATCTCTTGGGAACCTACCGTGATCGGAAG
>JANLUQ010000547.1:0-4154 GCA_031363565.1 Armatimonadota bacterium
CGCGGTAACCCAGAGCGCGTAGGTGGACGCCCAGCTTCTCCGAGACGACGACCGACCGGTGTCGTCCCCCAGTGCAGCCGATGGCGACGGTCAGATACGCCTTGCCCTCAGCGATATAGCGCGGGACGCTCCAGTCCATCAGGTCATACAGCTTCTCCAGGAACAAGCCGCTGTCCGGGTCGCGCATGACATACTCCTCAATGATCTGGTTGCGCCCGTCATAGGGCCGCAGATCGTCCACATAGTGCGGGTTGACCAGGAAGCGCACGTCGAAGACCAGGTCGGCATCAAGCGGCAGGCCATACTTGAAGCCGAACGAGTTCACCGTCACGACCAGTCCCTGGCTCTTGTCCTGCGTGGGCGCGAACTCCGACAGCAGCAGGCTCCGCAGTTCGTGGGCACCCATGTCGCTGGTGTCCACGACCTTGTCGGAGCCTTCCTTGGTGTCCTCCAGCAGCGACCGCTCGGCCCGGATGCTGCCCAGAATGCCGCCTTGGTCCTCGAACAGTGGGTGCTTGCGCCGCGTCTCTTTGAACCTCTGAATCAGGACGCCGTCGGAGGCATCCAGGAACAGCACGATGGGCCGGACGCCCGCCTTGCGGACGAGGGCCAGGGCTGGCTCCAGACCCATGAGGAACGACCCAGAGCGGGCATCAATGACGACGGCTAGCCGCTCGCCGGGCGGCTTCTCGCCCACCCCCAAGCACTTCTCGACCAATTCTGGCAATAGGACAGGCAGCAGATTGTCCACGACCATATAGGCCATGTCCTCGAACACCTTGGCCGCCGACGCCTTACCCGCGCCTGACATCCCCGTAATGATGACTAACTGCATCAGCGTTTTCGCTCCCGTTTCGACACCAGGACGTTGTTCAAAAGGCCCCCGACGAGGCTCATCACGACCGACCCGAATAGTGGCGCCTGCCACCCGGCGACATGGAAGCCGGGGACGAACTGCCCGACCAGCCAGAACAAAAAGGCGTTGACCACGAAGGAGAACAGCCCCAATGTCAGACAGGTCAGCGGCAGGGTCAAAACCTTCAGTACGGGCCGGAGCACGGCGTTGGCGACGCTCAGGGCCAGCACGAACAGCAGCGCCCCCGACACGCCGGCCAACCCCGGCGCGATCCAGAACCGCAGACCAGTGTCGGGGTAGTGCAGGTTGATAAAGTGGCCTAGCAGCACCGTGATATAGAGAGCAACGGCGCTGAGTATCCACCGAAAGAGGATATGCATATTCTTCCTAAACGTGCGCGTTCGGGCCGTCCACCGCCAGCCCCTCGCCCGACGCAGCGGCGTTCAGCTCTTTGTCGGCTGATACGAAGGTGAGCGGGAGCAGGTTGGCAGCAACCAGCAATCGGTTGGTTTCAACACCTACCGCCGGTTGGATGGCGTCATAGCCGCGCAGGCCATGCGTCTGGGCCGATACGACCGCCAGGCGGAGCAGGTCATCCGTTACACTGACGACGTCAAAGTCCAGTTCCAGGTCTGCCAGGAAGACGCCGCACAACCGTGCCGCACCGGCTTTGCTGATAGTGCCACCGCGTACCCGCCGCGTGACAGCCGCAACGACCTCAACGCCGACCGTCGCCACGGCGTAGAACTCGTTGGGAGGAGTTGATACGAACAAGCCTCGTACCCAGCCGGAACCGCTCTCATGCAGATAGCGCTTGACGACAGCACTGCTGTCAGTGAGGTAGGAAGACATTTAACGGCGCTCCCGCATGATCGTTTCGGACAAAGGCTCGCCCTGCACTTCAAAGATAGGTCTCTCGGAACTCTCGGCGGTGCGCGACGGCTTGATGTGGGTAAGCAGGCCCGCCGCCCGCATGGCCTGATGGAATGCGGCCTTCTTTTCTTCCTCCGATGCGGGCGTCTCCCGCTCCCGGATGATTGTCTCTGATAAAGGCTCTCCCTGCACTACGATACGGGGTCGTTCCGCCTTGCTCGGGTCGCGAGGCGGCGGGATGTGTGAGAACAATCCTGCCGCCACCATGGCTTGATCAAAGGCCGCCTCTTTTTCTTCCTCCAACGCGGGCCTCAGCCGCTCCCGCACGGCTTCTTCAATCTTCTGAAGCTCCTCCGGCTTGAGCGCGTCAAGCTGATTCATCACTTGGTCAAGTGTCGCCTGTGCCATAGCACCCTCCGTTTCACGTCACGCCCATTGTACCTTACTCGGCGCATATCGCTTCCGCGCGTTCTTCCATGGCTCTGGCCTCCGTCCCACGCTCGAACGCCCACAGAAGCACAACATAGCTCTTGAGCGTCGTAGCCACGCGCGGATGGTTCGGGCCGAGCAGTTTTTCACGCGCCGCCAGCACTCGCTTGTAATGCCACTCGGCCTCAGCGAAATGCCCGCGCTCCTGGTGATATGCGGCCAGCCCATCAAGTGTCCGCAAAACGCCGCGATGCTCCGGCCTCGGCTTCTGGCGCAGAAGGGCAAGTGAGCGTTCTACCAATGCCTCCGTTTCGGCCTGCTCTCCGTGGCGAGCACAGAAATAGATCAGCTGGTCTAGGCTTTCCGAGATGGCGGGGTTTGTCTCGCCCAGCACATCTTCATGTAGCCGCAAGGCTTGACGGTAGAGGGCTTCCGCCTCATCGTTCCGCAGTTTCTTGGCGGCTTCAATGCCATCCATGCGGAGTCGCCAGACTTCGGCAAGCCGCTTCTGCTGTTCCGGCGTCAACGGCTCTATCAGGCCTCGTCCTCCCCGTGCAGCATCTTGTGAATGGTCGCTGCCAGCTTGCGATTCATGGCGGGGGCGTTGGCGATTTGGTCAACATTCGCGTGTTTCAGCCGCTCCACGCTGCCGAAGAAGTTCAGCAGGGCACGGCGGCGGGTCGGGCCGATGCCGGGGATGGTGTCCAGGACCGACATAGTCGCGTTCTTGCCGCGCAGGGTGCGGTGGTAAGTGACGGAGTAGCGGTGGACCTCGTCGCGGACGCGCTGCAAGAGGAACAGGGCCTGGGAGTTCCGGGGCAGCACCAAAGGCTCGGATTTGCCGGGCGTGTAGATCAGCTCGTACTGCTTGGCGAGGCCGATCATGTTCAGCTCCAACCCGAGTTCGGCGGCAACGGAGACGGCGACCGAGAGCTGGCCCTTGCCGCCGTCAATGAGCATCAGGTCGGGCAGGGTGTTGAACTTGGGGTTGTCCGACTGGAACTCCTTCAGGCGGCGGGTCAGCACCTCGCGCATCATGGCGAAGTCGTTCGGCTCGCCCGTGTTGGTCGGCTTCTGGATCTTGAAGCGCCGATAATCAGACTTCAACGGCTTGCCGTCCTGGAAGACCACCATGCCGCCGACCGAGTTGCTGCCCTGGATGGTGGAGATGTCGAACGCCTCGATGCGCTCCGGCGGCGAGTCCAGGCCGAGGGCGTCCTGAAGCTCCATGAGCGCCCCGACCGTCCGGTCATGCTCGGCAGCCGTCGTCGCCTGCATCTGTTCCAGGGCCAGCTTGGCGTTCTGTGAGGCCATGTCGAGAAGCTGCTTCTTCTCGCCACGCTCCGGAACCGTCAAAGTCACCTTCGCGCCCTTCTTCTGCCGCAGCCACTGCTCGATGATAACGGTCTCCTCGACATGGGCGGGCAGGACGATCTCGGCGGGGACGTAGCTGGCTTCTTGGTAATACTGCTTGACGAACTCCGCTGTGGCGGCCTCGATGCCCTCCTCGCCCTCCATGCCGTCGAGCAAAAAGTGCTCCTGACCGATGAGCTTGCCGTTACGGATAAAGAACATCTGGACGGCGCTCTTGCCCTGGTCGTTGACGAGGGCGACGATGTCCTGGTCGGTCTGGTTCGTCGAGACGACTTTCTGGCGCTCGACCAGTGTTTCGACGGCCTGGAGCTGGTCGCGCAGACGGGCGGCCTTTTCAAATTGCAGGTCCTCAGCCGCCGCGTCCATCTCGGCGCGGAGCTGCTTGACGAGTTTATCCTGCTTACCATCGAGGAAGAGGGCGACGTCCTCCACCATCTTCCGGTACTCCTCCTTGTTGCCCAGCCCGGCGCAGGGCGCGTGCGGGCAGCGGCCCATCTGGTGGTACAGGCAGGGGCGCTGGACGGGTGTATTGTCCCACTCCTTGCGGCAGGTGACGAGCGGGAACAGGCGGTAGATCAGCCGCAGGCTGTCCCAGACGGCGCGGGAGTTGGTGAATGGCCCG
>JANLUQ010000583.1:0-4698 GCA_031363565.1 Armatimonadota bacterium
GGCAAGACGAGGGCAGTGGGAGGAAGGGCGGGGGGACCCCACCTCTACAGGGGGAACCAACGGCCAACCTCGTCGGGGGGCAGGGCGCGGCCGTACTCGCTCACCTCGAACGCTTCGGCATAGCGGACAGCGTTCCCTGCCGCGTCGCCGTAGCGCGCGATGAGCGCGTCGCGAAAGCGGTCAGCGACTGCGCCGTCATATTCCTCACGCGCCCGGCGCAGCCAGACGAGGCGAGCGGCGTCGCCGTCCGGGACCTGATCGGCGTAGCCGCCGATCCACGGCAGCCACTCGTAGAACTGCGACTCGTGGCAGTGGAGCATCCGGACCTTGTCTTCAAAGACGTCGTCAATGCCGACGACGACATCGGGCGAGAACGGAATGGGCTTCTGGAAGCCGTCCTGGAGGTATAGGATGACCGGATTGTGCGTCAGATGGGGGGCAAGAGGGCAGATGTTGGGGACGCGGATCAGGTAGGAGGCGTCCTGGACGAGAATGCCGGTGCGCCGGTGGTCGGGGTGGTAGTCATTGGTCCGGTGGGTAAAGATCAGGTCGGGGTTAAAGGCGCGGATCAGGCTGATGATCTGGGCGCGTGTGGCGAGGTCGGCCTCTAGTTGGCCGTCATCATTGTCGAGGATCTCATACTCGATCCCGGTCAGCGTGGAGACGCGCCGCGTTTCTTCCAACCGGCGCTGGGCAAGCGGCCCGCCGCCCATTTCATGGTGTCCGGCGTTTCCGTTCGTCACGGACACGAACCTGACGGCGTGGCCCTGCGCGCGGTACTTGGCGGCCAATCCACCCACGAGATACTCGCAGTCATCGGGGTGTGCCCCGATCATCAGCGCACGGATCGGAGCCTGTTCCACACTATTCTCCTTGACCCACGGGGGCTAATTGGCGCTTGTCGGGACACCGTTCCCGGTGCGGGGCGGCGGGAGGACGCCACTGGCGACAGCGGTCTTGTAGGCGGCGGCGTAGTCCTGGCCCAATGTCACAGTCACGGTAGGGAGGGGGGCCCAGCCAAATTTGTTGGGCTTGAGCAGGCGGCGCGCGGTAGCAGGGGATGCGACGCCCAGCAGGGCCGCGATATCCTGGGAGGCGGCAGGGTCGGCGACCCCTGTATCGAGCAGGGCCGTTCGAGGGACTTCGGCCTTGGCCGAGGACTTCAAGGCGGCCATCTGGAGACGGGGATGGTCGGCGTTGCCACCGTTCTGAACATCTGTATAGCCCATCGCCTTAAGCTGCTCCACTGCATGTTGGGCTAGGCTCGGCGTTTGGGTGCCATTCTTGACGACGACCGTGACCAGTCGGCGAAAGGCGGTCTCGTCGCCCCTGACCAGCCAGTCGGCATAGGCATGGGCTGTCTCGGGCTTGATCCGAAGGAACCAGGCTCCGTCCTTGCCCCGGAAGTCATCACCAGGGATGGAGGCCGTCTGGATATCGTTCTGCTGGACGCCCTTGAAGATCGCGGCCAGGTCAAAGAGCTGCTGGCGCGTCAGATCAGTGCGGATGGACCCCATGGCGACATCCACCAAGTGGGGGGCCTGGGTGACGTTGGCAAAGGTTTTTGCCTTATCCACCATCGAGCGCAGCAGGAGGTGCTGGCGGTACATGCGCCGCTCGTCGCCGTCTTCGGGGGTCACTTTCCTGGTGTCGTCCGGATGGCGATAGCGTGCGTACCCGACTGCGTCGTCGCCCATCAGGTGCTGCTGTCCGTGGTGGAGGTCAATACTCAGGTTCCCCCACTTATCGTGGTAGTGCATCTCGTGCTCGACATTCACATCCACGCCGCCGATGGCATCCACCATCTTCTTGGTAGCATCAATGTTAAGCACCATGTAGTGATTGGCGCTGGTGCCCAGGAACTCGTTCACCGTAGCGATCGTGCGGATCGGCCCGCCGGTCGTATAGGCGGCATTGATCTTGAAGTGCCAATCTCTCTTGGTGCCGACGATGTGGGCATAGGTGTCGCGCGGAATGGACAGCATCGTCGCCTTTTTGTTTTTGAGGTCGAGCGTCAGCACGAACAGGGTATCAGTGCGGGCATTGGCCGTATAGACGACATCGCTGTTTGTCCAGTTATCATCAATTCCCATGCAGACGATAGTGAGCTTATCTTGGCCTGGAAAGCCCTCTTTGGGGTGCAGGATTTCCACCCCACCCACGATTGTGTTGCTGATGCCTTTCATTCCGCCGCCTGCGTGGATCATCTTGCCGTAGGTACGCAGCAACATGCCCGCGCCGATGGCCACCAGGAAGAAGACGGTCAGAGACGACCACAGCGCGATCTTTTTGCCTTTGCTCATAAATGAATCCTTACTCCGCCATCTCCAAAGTGATCCCACGGCCCGTACGCGCGGGCAGCATCTCGCCCGTGAAGCCCCAGAGGTGCGACTTAACGGCCTTTACCTGGATTAACTGTCCTTCGAGGTCCCGCGAGGCGGGGAAGTTGATCGTTTTCCCCTGCCGGTTTAGTCCAGTCCACTTCAGGGGGTCCTTGGGACTGCGCCGCTCGACCAGCACCTCGTAGACACGGCCGACCTGCTCCGCGTTCATTTCCAAGGTAATTCGATTTTGCAGTTCGATTAATTCGTTCAGCCGGGCCAGCTTGACGACCTCGGGAATCTGGTCATCCAAAACCGCTGCCTTGGTCCCCTCACGCGGCGAGTAGGCAAACATGAAGGCGGCGTCATAGCGCGTCTCGGCCACGAACCGCAAGGTGTTCTCGAATTGCTCGTGCGTCTCGCCGGGGAAGCCAAGCATCAGGTCCGTCGTCAGGCCGACATCGGGGACGGCGGCCCGCAGACGGGCCACGATATCTTTATACTGGTCCAAGGTATAACCCCGGTGCATTCGTTTCAGCAAAACGTCATCGCCCACCTGGACGGGCATGTGCACCTGCTCGCAGACCTTGGGCAGCCCGGCGATGGCTTCGATCACGTCCTGATGGAAATCCTTGGGATACGGCGAAGTGTAGCGTATCCGCTCGATGCCCTCAATGGCATTCAGCCGTTCCAGAAGATGCGCGAACGAGCACGGCTCATCCAGGAACTTGCCGTAGGAGTTCACGGTTTGCCCCAGTAGGGTCACCTGCTTGGTGCCGAGTGAGGCCAGCCGCTCCACTTCCAGCACGATTTCATCGGCGGGCCGGGACCGCTCCTTACCGCGCGTGATGGGGACGATGCAGAACTCGCAGAATTTGTCGCAGCCGTAGGAAATCGAGACGAAGGACTTCAACTTGGGTGCGGTCCCGCCCGGCACGCCCACGACCCGGAGCGGCGTCGCCTTATCATTCCGGTCCCGGCGCGAGGGAAGTTCAGTCGCGATAATCGCTATCCGCTCCGCCCGGACCCGCTCCACGAGGGCTGGGACGCGGTCTATCTGACTAGTGCCGACGACGAGGTCCACATAGGGGGCGCGGCGGCGGATCTCAGGCGCTTCCTTCTGCGCCATACAGCCGCAGACGCCGATCACGAGGTCGGGGTTCAACGCCTTCAGTGCGCGCAGCTCGCCCAGCTTACTATAGGCTTTGCGCTCGGGCTTGGCGCGGACCGAGCAGGTGTTGAGCAGAATGACCGAGGCGTCCTCGATCCTTTCGGCGGGGACATATCCCTGCCCTTCCAGCATGGCGGCCATCTGCGCCGAGTCGTCCTCGTTCATCTGGCAGCCCCAGGTCAGGACGGTATAGCCACCGCGCCCGGTTCCGGGCAGTTTTATGGGGTTAGGGCCTTGTGTGGGCGCTTCGCTTACACTTGTCATCAGAAGTTTATTATATCGCAACTGGGGCAGGAAATGCAAGGTCATCCTCTTCCCGGCGCAGCATTGGCTACCCGAGGCGAGTGCTGCGCCGGGGAGAGGGTCAGTGAATCTCGTACACCGTGAACGTGCCGTTCTTGTAGACTTCTCCTAGATACGGGGGCGGTGCCTGGGTCAGTTCCACCCAATGATGCGGGCCGTCACGGCGCTTGAACACATCGGTGGAGGCGATCTCGTTGGGATAAAACAAATACGTCGCCTTCGTGCCCAGGAGGAACTGGTGCCGCCCCTCCTCGGGGGCGATCCGGTCGAAAGCGTCGGCGAACTCGGCATCCTTGAGACCATAATGGGGCGTCTCGGCCCAGTGGCCGGCCCAGACGGCGCGGCCCGCCTCGCCGGGGAGGTAGGTGCAGAGTCCGGGCAGGCCGACGATGGCCGCGTCGGCGGGCGTATTAGCTCGGAGCCAGTGGTACACATCCACGAGGTCGGCCGAGAGATACGGGGACAAATGCGTCTCGCTGTGGTCGGTTTCGAGGTGCCGCATGTCGCGGACGAGGAATAAAGCATTGGAGGGGGCGGAGGCCAGCACGAGCAGTACGAGAACCCATGCCTGGGCGCGGGGCGCATAGCGGCGCGCCAGCCAAACCGCGCCGACCCCAGCCAGCAGGCAGAGCGGGATATGTTCGCCCATCAGCATTTTGCGCTGGAAGGCGAACGGCATGTAGCAGACCAGCAGGCCGCCGATGGCCCAGCAGAGGACAAAGACGAGAGGGAGCGAGGTCCCGCCCGCCCCCAACACTGGGGGAGCCGGAGGAGAGGGCGCGGAAAGAGGAGGGGGCGCGGAAGGAGGAGAGGGCGCGGAAAGAGGAGAGGGCGCGGAAGGAGGAGAGGGCGCGGCAAGCGGCGCCCCTACGATCGTATCTTCTCCGGCCCTCCCAGTGTTGG
>JANLUQ010000597.1:0-1577 GCA_031363565.1 Armatimonadota bacterium
GACACCCCCGGCCACGCCGACTTCGGCGGCGAGGTCGAGCGCATCCTGGGCATGGTCGATGGCGCCATCGTGCTGGTCGATGCCGCGGAGGGCGTGCTGCCACAAACCAAGTTCGTGGTCGGGAAGGCCTTGCAACGCGGCATCAAGCCCATCGTCGTCGTGAACAAGGTGGACCGCCAGGACGCCCGTGCCGATGAGGTACACACCGAGGTGTTCGACCTGTTCGCCGCTCTGGGCGCGTCGGACGAGCAGCTTGACTTCCCGATGCTTTATGCTTCGGGCCGCCAGGGCTGGGCGGATCTGGAGTTGGAGGGCGCACGCAAGGACCTGACTCCCATGTTCGACCTAGTGCTGAGCCATGTCCCGCCGACCCGGCTGGACAAGGAGGCGCCGTTCGCCATGGTCGCGTCCATTCTCGACTACGACAACTTCCTGGGCCGCGTGCTGACGGGCCGGGTCGAGCAGGGGCGGGCGCGGCTCAACATGCCGGTGAAGGTGCTGCGCGCCGATGGCTCGGTCGTGGAGACAGGGCGCCTGACCAAGCTGATGGGCTACCGTGGCCTGGACCGCGTGCAGGTTGATGAGTGCGAGGCCGGGGACATCGTTGCCGTCGCCGGGCTGACGGACGCGACGGTGCCGGACACCGTGGGTGACCCGTCGCTGACCTCGCCGCTTCACGCCATCCCCGTCGATCCGCCGACGCTCGCAATGACGTTCCGCGTGAACGATGGCCCGCTGGGCGGCAAGGAAGGCAAGAAGGTCACGTCCCGCCAGATACGCGACCGCCTGATGCGCGAGGGCGAGGGCAACGTCGCCATCAAGATCACCGAAAGCAACGAGTCCGATGCCTTCGAGGTTGCGGGCCGCGGAGAGTTGCAGTTGGGCGTGCTGATCGAGCAGATGCGCCGCGAGGGGTTCGAGCTGACCATCGGCCGCCCACGTGTCCTGACGCAGAAGAACCCCGAGACGGGCGACCGCGAGGAGCCGTTCGAGGACGTGCTGGTGGACGTGGACGAGGCCTATTCCGGCGTCGTCGTCGAGAAGATGAGCCGCCGCAAGGGCGTGATGCAGGACATGCGCCCGTCCGGCGGCGGCAAGGTCCGCATGACGTTCCACATGCCCAGCCGCGGCCTGATCGGCTACCACGGCGAGTTCCTGACCGACACCCGCGGGTCCGGCATCATGAACCGGCTGTTCAGCGGTTACGAGCCGTGGACCGGCCCGATGGAGGGCCGCCGCAACGGCAGCCTGATCAGCAGCGAGCCGGGCCAGGCCATCCACTACGCCCTGTTCTACTTGCAGGAGCGCGGCACCCTATTCGTCGATCCCGGCGACAAGGTGTATGTCGGCCTGATCCTGGGCGAGCACAGCCGCGACAGCGACCTGGACGTGAACCCGATCAAGGAGAAGAAGCTGACCAACGTCCGTGCCTCTGGCAAGGACGATGCGATGTTGCTGATCCCGCCGCGCCGCATGAGCCTGGAGCAGGCCATCGCCTATATTGAGGACGACGAGTTGGTGGAGGTCACGCCATCGGCCATCCGCCTCCGCAAGCGTTACCTGGACCCGAACCAGCG